>NZ_JBKQXN010000296.1:0-392 GCF_046762905.1 Yoonia sp. R2-816
GAACGAGCGAAAGCAACGGTCGTTCGCTGGGCAGCGCTTGAACAGGTAAGATGCGGACTTCCGTATTGGAGGTCGATTACGGCTCAGTGCTAAACTGTACGTTAAGATAATAAGTTATTGAATAGTAATGGTATTTTCTGCGACCGGGTTACGCACTTCCCGAAATGCTCTGCCTTCTAAGGCTTTGATGTTAAGTGATAAAAATCCTTAGAGTGCTTTTCTGCACTGAGCCGTAATTGACTCCAGTTGGACAACAACGCAGCCGAACGCGCCGTCAACCCCGTCGCTATCGACATTTTCGAAGAAAGGCAAAAGCAGGGTGAGGCCGAAGCTCGACTGGAGAAACAGAAACTGAGTGCACAGTCTACTACAGCACAGTGTCGAAAAGCTGA
>NZ_JBKQXN010000297.1:0-749 GCF_046762905.1 Yoonia sp. R2-816
CGAACCTTCAAATACAATTCCACGGTGAATATCCCCATGCCCTCCCATCAAATGAAAGGGCAAAAGTGGCCGACTTTTACGCCGCCCGCGACAACACAACGCCGCCGCTACCGTGGCCGAGTATTGCTCCGCCGATTACACTCAAGATATTCCCGCACAGCTCGCGGAACGACCGCCGGGTCGATCTGCGCTGTCTCCCATTCCGCCTTTGGCGCTGAGTATTGCTTGTTGGCATCGGCCTGGATGATGCTGGCATCTGTCGCGAAGGTCTCGCCGCCAACCAAGCCCTCCGCCATGCAGCGTTCCACGACCGTCTCAAATAGATGGCGGAACAGATCGCAGTCACGGAACCGTCCATGCATTGCCCAGCAGTTGATTGCGTTGCAATCAATGAGAGGGGCGGTTCTTGGAAAAGGTTGAGTGATCCGGGATCCGATCGGACAGATCCAGTCTGCAAAACCAGCGATATGCAAGGTTCAGATGCACCTCTTCGCAGAGCCGACGCTCGGACCGGATGCCAAAGCAGTATCCAACCAGCAGCATGCGGATCATCAATTCCGGATCAATCGATGGGCGGCCTGTGTGGCTGTAGAAATCCGTCAGATGGGCGCGAATGCTGCTGAGATCAACGAACCGATCAATCGCACGCAGCAGGTGATCTTGCGGGACGTGATCTTCAAGCGAGAACTCATAGAACAAGGCCGCCTGCGCTTCCTGCTTCGGTCCCATCATCGCAATCAACCTCCAGT
>NZ_JBKQXN010000298.1:0-552 GCF_046762905.1 Yoonia sp. R2-816
CGAAACAGACCACAAAGCCACCTCAAAACAGAAAACGGCCATGCCCGGGAAGAAGTGGGCATGGCCATCTTTATTATCTGCAGGTTTCGTCCAGTTGGGCCAGGTCGCTACACATAGCAGTCAAAAACCTCAGACGCATTCAACGGCACAGCTAGGCTACATGATCGGCAAGGCCTTTGAGCACTTTTGTGGTCACTACGGTCTTGGCTTCGATAGCGATCGCTTCGCCTGTCCTCGGGTTGCGGCCAGTACGGGCGGCGCGCAGCTTGGTGCCCAGCTTGACGATGTCCGGAATGGTCACCTCATCGCCCTCACCGAGGACCTTTGATGTGGTGTTCGCCAGAGAGTTGAGCACCGCATCAACGGTTGCAATTGTCTCGCCAGTGTCGGCGGCGATTGCTTTGATCAAGTCAACTTTGTTCATGGTATTCTCTTTTCTTAAGTTAGGCCGGATGGGCCGGTGGGTTGGCTGGGCCAGAGGCGTCATCGGTTCAGCTTAAGCATTCATCAGCATCTTTCTTGGAAGCCGGTTCGGCGAGACGTTCGCGTTTC
>NZ_JBKQXN010000299.1:0-21703 GCF_046762905.1 Yoonia sp. R2-816
ACCCTTGCCCGAATCTCTACATCTGGTGTAGGTCTAGGATTAGACCCATAGGTCTGATGATACAAGCCGGACAACAATGAGGAAAGGAACAGCCAGAAAAGCGAAGCCCCCCGAAAGCAAAACTTCCAGAGGGCCACACGAAATCTAATTGGTTCAAGACTTAGATACCGTGTTTCCCGACATCAATGCAAGTCAAAAACGCATTCGTGCGGCCAGGAAAAGTGCGTCTTGGTCTGGGTCAGCAAAACCACATTGATCCAGCCCTGGGTGCAAACCCAACCAACCCGGCAGAGCGTTTCTGCCAACAGATGAAAGGAAGACCCCAACCCCAGAAAAGCAAAACCCCGCAAGGCGGTGAACCTTCCGGGGGGTGCTAAGATCAACAGAGCGCCAACTCTGCATATCATAGAGTCAATTTGATCTTAGCACCTCCTGAATCATGCAGGCAAGAAAAAACGCATCTGTGCGATCCGAAAAGTTTTGCCTGTCGCCGCCTTGTCCAACAAACAGAACAAAGGACAAGAGCATGAGGACAGAACCACTCCCTTCCCTTCCACAGGGATTTTCCAGGCGCGATGTGATCGCGCTAATGGCCGATATCGGCCGTGACATCGGGCTCGGCCCGAGGTTGACCGACATTCTCACCAGATTGATTGGCTGCACTGAGGCTGACGCCTGGCTGGACCCGGACAAAGAACCGATCTTCTATGGACGCCAGGAAAGCTTTGCGCAGAAACTTGGCATCACCACCCGCCAGCTGCGGAACCATGAGAAGGTATTGCTCAAGCACGGTTTCATAGAGCGGCGCACGGCGGCAAACGGCAGCCGGCATGGCAGCACAGGGCTTGGTCTCGTTCTCACGCCCATCATCGAGCGCTTCACCGATCTTCTGAATATCCGGGAAGCGCGCAACGCACGCTACGCCCGTATGAAGACCCTGAAGGCCACGCGCAGCGTCCGGTGGGCCACGTTTCGCGACGAGCTGGCGCGTTTATCGCCTGACGACCTCTCCCACCCCGATGTGCAATCCATGATCGAGGAGCGCGCAACCTGGCCGCGGACCGACACGCTTCTCAGTATGAGCGAAGCCCAGCTTTTATCGCATATCGAGGCAGCTACCAGCCTGTGCATAAAGCTCAGCCAATGGATTGAAAACCATGCTGATTCTTCCTGTGAACCGGAAGAAACCTTCCGGTCTTTTATACAAGAGGACATTCAGATGAATGACTCTGAAACTTGTAACGCTAGCGACAATAAGCGGAGCGCGGGCTTGCCCGCGCAACCTGATTATTCTGCTCCGGGGCCTAACGGCCCCGTCGATTGCAGAGAAAAAGAGCTTGAGGCGGAAGCCCTGGCACTTCAAGGGCTATTTTCAGGACGATACGGATTGGATCATGCGGTCTCTTTGGCCAGCGAAGAGTTCAATTACGAGATGCAGTCCAGAGATGGTGAACGATCAGAATATGCCTTTGTCGAAGCCGCGAATTCTCGGATTGCGCCCCTCGGGATCAACATCACAGCCTGGGCTGCAGCCTGCGACCGTATGGGACGGGTCCGCGCCGCGCTTTGCGTCATGTTGCTTGATGCCAATCGAGATCATCCAACTGCACCGGTGATGAACCCAGGCGGCGCCCTGCGCGGCATGATCAAAGCCCATAATCGTGGAAAGCTGAATCTGATCGGTAGCCTGATCGGTCTTCACCGGAGGCGCGGATTGTGACCAACCGATATTTTGTCGTTCCATTCCGTCAGCGCGGCGGCTCGATAGCGATTGGTTCAACTTCGCTTATCCCAGTGGTGGTAAATCAACAGTGTCTTCCTCAAGATCAAGGTATGCCGCATCATCGCGACACACCCAGTTCAGAGTTTTGCTTCCTGACGGGTCTGGTGCCAGTCGAAATGTACGGACAGCATTTTCGTATGACGCTTGAGACGTCCGGGGGCTCTGCATCAGTGGTAGGCTATCGCGTAGACCAGCCAGATTTTCCTCTCCAAGATCACTTCTGAATGCGGAAAAGCCATCATCAGGGTTGAGGATGAAAAAGAAGTAATCCCTTTGCGCGACCATCGTCTCGATGGCCTTCAACGCTAATGCGTTTGAAGGGTTCACCAAGACCGAATATTGCTCAAAACCGTAGAAGTTGAAGGCGAACTGACAGACAGGCTTGTTATCCGGGGTTGCAAGCATCCGGTGGCCGAACCCGATGCCCATTCCCAGTACAGTGCGAGGAACAACGCTTTCCGACTTTGTTGCAAAGAACCCCGTAACTGTGTCACCGGAGCGAACGAGACCCAAAGCACAACACGGAGCGTCCGCATCGTTGAAATCGTTGATGAATGTCCGACTGAATGTGATCGGGGGGAGCGCCATGGTGTCAGCCTTCGTACAATGGAATGCAGGTTTTACGGTTCAGTAACAGGATGTTCTAACCAGTTTTCGCGCTGGTGACGCACTCGCAGAACGAAGACCGTCTTGCCGTCGCCCAAAATCGTGTAAACGATCATGTGTTTCTGTGCGGGATACACACGCACGCCTGGCGTGATATCCTCCCGCAAGCGGGTGATGCTGGGGTTGTCGGACAGGGTTTGGAAAATCTTGTCGAGCTGGCCTTTGTAACGCTCAGCCTGCACCAAGCCATATCTCTCGATGCCGTAAAGAAGAATTTCAAACAGATCGTCTTCGGCTGCCCGCGAAAATTCAACTGCCACGGTTCGCGTCAGCCCGTTCCTTCGCCGCCGCCCAAATGTCGTCTAGGCTCTTATCGCTGGCATCGCTCTCAAATGCCTCGTCCACAAGCCTTTGCATGTCCGCGATCTTTGACGCGCGGTCTTGATCATGACGGATGAGGTCACGGACGTACTCGCTCGCGTTGTCGTAGCGGCCTGTGCTTGTCTGCGTCTCAACCCAATCTTTCATAGGGTCGGGAAGGGATATGTTCATACTTGCCATGTCAGCACCTCCTGCCTTCCCCCTATGACATAAAATGGCAATATTTGGCAACAGGTGAGGACGGAAACAGCAATATCTCATTCCTTGAGATATCGGGATCTGTTGCTGTTGGGCGCGGCACGCTCCTGACAGCATCTGGCACGCAAAGCCGAACAAATTTCCAACAGGCAGGCCTGGTCACTGGCGGCGATAACCTGATGGGATGTGCTGGCGAAGTCTCAATCAGCCAGGCGCATTTTCTCGGCGGCCCAGCCACGATGCGCTTGTCTGTCTCCAGCCCGCTCCAGATCTCATGTGGTGAAATCTCAATCGACCTCCCGCAAGACAGGGTCGCAGCAGTGGCCGGTCAGGAAAGCACGGGCGTGACCAGAACCTCTCAAACTGTGGACATTACACCTTCAGAGCGGCCGATCGATATTGGCCTGACCTATGAGATTGCTTCGGATGCTCCCGGGCCGGATATCCTGTTGAGTGCCGGATATCGCGCGCAAGGCGAAGACCCAGATCCCTACATTGGATTTGCGCTCAGTCATAGGTTTTGAAGCGCAATACGCGCAGCCCGATCACAGTAAGGGGCAGAGGCGTATCATTTCATGAGCGTTTTCTGTTTTCTCGACACGATAAGACTACCCCGCCTTGCTGGCGGCTATATCGCCGACGGGCCGATCACCGGACAGGCGGCTCGATAGCGATTGGTTCAACTTCGCTTATCTGGAGCGCTTCGCCCTCACGCTGCTGCGCATCAAGTGCCGCGAGCTGGTCAGGCGCAAAGATGCGCAAATACAAGCGGCAAAACCGCCGCTCGATCGCACCCGCTATCATATTGGAAACAATGTTAACAGATCCGATGACCATACCCACTAAAATGAATGGCAGCATCAGTACCTTGAACGTCAACGTCAGTAGGAATGCCGCGCTGACGAGCATGCCAACGAACACAAGCCCGAAATTGTCTTCGGGGATGGTCTTCAGGACGGCGACCGACCCGAACGTTACGAGGGACAGCAAAGCGATGCTTAACATGTATCTGATCATGTTTCGGCTCCTTTACGGCGATCCTTTCCCATTTTTCGCCAGGGGATTTACTTCCCATTGCTGGCGAAGATCAGGTGTTCACAATATGTTCTGTTTTTGAATCGGTCAAGCGACGTTCTGGTTGATGCCATATCAGCGTATCAAAACCGCATAAACTTCAGGTCTTATCGAAGGGCAGATTTTTGGGCCCTGCCGTTTCTCGGACCCATGCGGCGCCATCATCGTCTAATTGACAAATAAGCCTTACCTGATCTTCAACGATCAGAATTGCTCCTACACTGTACAAAGCATCTGCATACAAACACTTGTCTAAAACGGGCTCTTGCGCCGAAAGAGGCGCGGCAAGCAAAGCAAAAGCAATTGCAGCATGGTATTTCATAGGGAAACTCCTAGAGGTTGCGAAGTGAAGTGGTCCAGCCGGAGGCTCGGCCATTGATGGCATTTGGTATCCGGTTGCCGTTTTCCCGCTAGGCTCGCTGTCGTCTTCATTTTCTTCGCTAAAGCCAGTATCTGCCATTGGTCGCTCGAAGTGCTGAGCTGGATCAACCACTCATAACGGATATCCGAAGTGCGCGGGAGCTATTTTACAATAGACCCCAACTATGGTTCGCGCCGCGATCCGATGTTCGGTTTGAATCTAGAGTGGACATCATAGTTGCTTGGCCAATAATTACTCAGAAGGTATATTGTCAGAATGCAACTTCTAACACGACTGCTCAGAGGAAAATCTAAACCCGAGAAAAACGAGCAACTCGTTCTGGTTTTTGTACCGGCGCTAGCGGCCATACTCAAGACTGCAGAAGACGACAAAGGCTCGCCCCTTGAAGAGAAAGAGGTTTTGACAATTCGTGACAAGGCTACATGCATGGCAGTCTCAATGCCGTACGCAGTGGCATTGGAAAAAAAGCGTGGTTACCCTGATATTGCCGCAGAGACTGCTTGGGAGGACTGGAAGGTCCTTCGTAATCAATTTCGAGATTAAGGGTATCCACCCGCATCCTCCAATTAAGTCGACCCTTTTCGCGCTGTGCCGGGAAAGCGAAAAACGCTCATGAGAGAGTGTCATTCTGTCCCCAACCTGCAAAGGACCGCCTCTACCTGGCGCCCTTACTCTGATGTGACGACATAAAGATGAAAGACGGCTTCTCCGCCGGTGACCCAAACACCGGAAGGAGACCGATATGGCAGAGCCCAAAACACAAGCCGTCCTGAAAGACCTCGGGATAGCCTTGCAGGAACCGCCCCTCACCCCAAAGCACGTGTCCGACACCATGCATTCCGCCTTCGGAGGCACCGACGCCGAAGGCGCGTGGTGCTGGCGTCAAGCCTACGACGTCATGCAGGCAGCAGCCGTACAAACGGCGATTTCATCGAGGTCGACCGGATCACTCTCGGCTCTGACAGGATTGGCGCGCAACCTGTTGACCGAAAGCCGACGGAGCGAAGCACAAGTCAGATTGCAACAGTTCTCCACCCCCCTGCCCTATGCATGGCTGGTTGGCCAAGCAGCTGCATTGTCTCCGCTGGATCGTGTTCTGGAGCCATCTGCCGGGACAGGCGCACTGGCGGCTATGGCTTTTGGTAAGGCGCAGTCTCTCACGCTCAATGAGATCGACCCTTTCCGTGCTGAGTTGTTGAGTGTGGTGTTCCAACAATCCATTCACCAGTTCGACGCCGAACACATCAACGATCTGTTGCCGGGTGCCCGGCCGACGGTCGTGCTGATGAACCCACCCTTCTCGGCAAGTGCCAAGCGGGAAGATCCAACAATGGTGGCGCGTCATCTGGTTTCAGCTGCGCTTGCACTCGAAGACGGCGGGCGCCTGGCTGCAATCGTTCCTGACCGTTTCACACCGGAGCGGATGAGCGATTGGTGGCAGCGTTTCACCCAGATCGTCAGGCCGCGATTGCGCATCGACATGCCGGGTGCGGTCTACCGCAAACTCGGAACACAGATTCCGACGTCGCTTTTGGTCTGCGACAAAACCGGCGATGCGAAGCCACTCGCCAGTTTCCGGGCATGTTCCATTGAAGAAGCCGTAAAGCTCATTGCGCAACATCCTCAGCCTCGTCTGGATGTCAAATCCAGCACGCCACGGGTGCCAGTGACAGCGAGAGCCAAGACCCGAACGACGCCACCGCCACGTCCTAACGCCCGCCCTGTCGCGAGGATCTCTGAGGTACAATTCCGCGAACGCGACGAGCCTTATGTCGGCAAACCCGTCTCAGATGTCTTTGCGCGATCCAGACCACAGCGGATTGTGTTTGACGGCGCGCAGGAACACCCCAGCCCCTTGGTAGAAAGCTTGGCCATGGCCTCTGTCGTGCCGCCTATTCCGGGCCGCGGACCGAAGTTGCCCGAGCGCCTTGTGGCGGAAGGCTTGATTTCAGAGGCGCAGTTGGAAGCGATCTCCATGATTGTCTCCGCCCATGACAGCGATCTGCCAGGCACATTCAAGGTGTCCGATGATTGGACAGAAGCGCTGCCCAATCCCGAAGGTGTTCGATATCGCCAAGGCGCATTTCTTGGGGACAACACGGGCGTCGGCAAAGGCCGTACCTGTGCCGCGACGCTCATGGATGGCTGGCTTGCGGGTCATCAACGCAGCATCTGGTTGTCCCGCTCTCAAACGCTCATTGAGGATGCGATCCGCGATTGGACGGATATTGGCGGTGCGCCCACAGACATCGTGCCTTTGTCACGATTCAAAGCCGATCAACCGATCCCGGTCACAAAGGGCATTCTCTTTGCCACCTACGCGACATTGCGCGCACAGGCCAAAGGGGGCGAAACCCGGCTAGAACAGTTGATCGCATGGGCAGGCGAGGATTTCGAGGGGCACATCGCCTTTGATGAAGCCCATGCCATGCAAAATGCGGCCGGGAGTTCCGAAGGCCGCGGCACAAAGCCGTCGCAACAGGGTATTGCTGGCTTACGGTTACAGATCGCCCTGCCCCGCGCCCGAATCACTTACATCTCGGCCACGGGTGCCACAACCGTTCAGAACCTCGCCTATGCCAGCCGTCTCGGCATTTGGGGGCCGGGCAAAGACTTTCCCTTCCCGTCTCGTGATGCCTTTGTCTCCGCCATGGATGCTGGCGGTGTCGCTGCAATGGAAATCGTGGCACGCGACCTTAAAGCGCTCGGTCTCTACATCTCACGTGGGTTGTCGCTCGAAGGCGTTGAGTATGATGCGCTGGAACATGCGCTCACGCCCGCTCAAATCGAGACGTACAATACCTATGCGCGGGCGTTCAAAGTCATCCACCAGAACCTCGATGCAGCTCTTGTGGCCACCGGTGTCGAAGACCCGTCCAACGGTACAACGGCCGGGGCTGCAAAGGCAGCCGCCAAATCCCGCTTCTACTCGATCTCGCAGCGCTTCTTTAATCACCTGCTGCAGGGCTTGAAGATGCCCAGCGTTCTTGCTGCCATCGAGGACGACATTGCCCACAACCTCGCACCGGTCATCCAGATCGTTTCCACAGGCGAGGCCCTTCTGGACCGCAAGATCAGTGAAACGCTTGCCAGCGATGATGAGCTGACCGAGGCGCATCTGACGCCAAAAGAAGCGATCATCGACTATCTCATGACCGCCTTTCCTGTGCAGGCGCAGGAGCTTGTCGAGGTCGAAGGCACGATTGTCGCCCAACCCCTGCGCGACGAGGATGGTCGCAAGGTGTTGAGCCAGGAAGCGCTGGAGATCCGCGACAACCTGCTTCTGGACATTCAGTGTCTGGAGCCTGTGGCGACCGCGCTCGATCAATTGATCTGGCACTTTGGCGAAGAAAAGATCGCTGAGGTGACAGGGCGTTCCAAGCGGCCCGTTCTCAGTACAGATGGACGTTTAAGCATTGAAAAGCGATCCGGTTCGGCGAATTCAGCGGAAACCATCGACTTTATGTCCGGACAAAAGCCCTGCCTGGTGTTCTCGGACGCCGGCGGGACTGGACGCAGCTATCATGCCTCGCTCAGCGCCAAGAACCAAAAGCGTCGTCGGCACTATCTCATTGAACCTGGTTGGCGCGCAGACAGCGCCATCCAGGGATTGGGGCGCACGCACCGCACGGCGCAGGCCAGTGCACCGTTCTTTCGGCTCTGTGCCACAAATGTCCATGGAGAGTCCCGCTTTCTGAGCACGATCAGCCGGCGCCTTGGCACGATGGGGGCGCTCACACGCGGTGCCCGCCAAGCCACGTCAAACGGTATCTTCCGCGCGGAAGACAATCTTGAAAGCCCAATTGCACGCGCAGCGCTTCGTAGCCTCTACCGCGACCTCGTCAATGATGTCTCGCCATCCATGACTTACGACACCTTTGTCGATTGGACCAATCTGAAGCTGGAATGTGATGACGGGGGCCTTGTTGAAGATCTGCCGCCCATGTCGCGCTTTCTCAATCGATTGATCGCACTGCCGATCGACATGCAGAACGCCCTCTTCAAAGACTTCACGGCCAAGATCGATGCCTTCACTGAGCGCGCGATCGCGGAGGGCCGCTACGATGTCGGGCTTGAGGTCTTCCGCGCCAAAGCCATTCGGCAGACCACGGCTGAAGACCTTTGGACCTGCCCAAAAACCCAAGCGATTACGCGCCTGATTGGCATCGAAGCCGAGGAAGACCAAACCTATGGCACGGCGCAGGAGGCCTTGGACTTTGGATTGACGCCAATGCGGAATGCGGCTTCCGGCAAAGTCGCCGCTATCGGCCGACCTGCAAGCTTCATGGATGATGATGACGAAGCCCTTCTGCGGCGTGTACGTCGACCAAAAGGCAATTCATTCACAACAGACACCGCCTTCGAAGCTTCCGCCTGGGAGCCGATCAGCGAGCAGGTTTTCATCAAAGCCTGGGCGCGTGAGGTGGAAGAGCTTCCCAAAACCGTGACACGGCAATTCTACCTGCTGACGGGTCTCTTGCTACCCATTTGGACGCGCATTCCATCGCTTGATGAGAAGATCTGGCGGCTAACACCCGATGGTGGCGAGCCGATGATTGGCCGGGTGTTGACGGATGAAGCGGCACATGTGCTGCGCGCCCGCTTCCAAACCGGCACGCTCAACACGGCTAAAGCCTGTCTTGTTGCTGCGCGCGGCCAGGGCGATCCAGTAGATCTTGGTCGCGGCCTGACGCTGCAAACCCGGCGCGTTGCGGGTCGCCCTCGCCTTGAGATCGCAGGCTTCTGTCGCGATCAGATCGAAACACTCAAATCCCAAGGCTGTTTCACTGAAATCATTGCGCATCAACTTCGGGTCTTTGTACCCGACACCTCCGAAGCCGGCGACATCGTCGCATCCATTATGGGCGCCAGTGTCAAGACGCTGGAGGTCGCGTGATGTGGCCCGGTGTGTCTGAACCGGTCAAAGATGCCAGCTTGCGCGTCCTTTCTTTAGGAGCTGGCGTTCAAAGCACCACGCTTGCTTTGCTCGCAGCCCATGGTGAGATCAGGCCGATGCCTGATGTGGCGATCTTCGCCGACACCGGCTGGGAGCCACAGGCAGTCTATGATCATCTCGATTGGATTGAGGAACGTGGTGCCCTGCCCTTCCCGATCCTGCGGGTTCAAGCCATCGATCTGCGTGGCCAAATCCTCGACCGCGCAGCGCAGCGCGACGGGCGCTTTATCTCCGTGCCCTTCTTCTTGGAAAACGGTGGCATCAATCGCCGTCAATGCACCCGCGAGGCCAAGATCGATCCGGTGCGCAAGGAAATCCGGCGTTTGCTTGGGCTTCAGCCCGGGCAGCACGCCACCAACTTCCGTGTTGAACAGTGGATCGGCATCAGCACAGATGAAATGGTCCGAATGAAGCTGGCGCGGAACCCCTGGATCATCAATCGCTGGCCGCTCATCGAGCAGCGCATGTGTCGCAACGATTGTCTCACATGGCTCAAACGGCATGGCTATCCTGAGCCGCCAAAGTCTGCCTGCATTGGGTGCCCCTATCGTTCAAACCAAAGTTGGCGGGATATGAAAGAGTATGATCCGAAAAGCTTTGAAGATGCGGTTCAAGTTGACCACGCTCTTAGGCTTCATGGCGGTGCGCGCAACATGCGCAAGGCTGAGTTCATGCACCGTGCCTGCCGACCACTGGGCAGCGTCGATTTCCACCGGTCAGACACCTCTGACCAGCTCAGCTTTCTGGATGAATGTGATGGGGTCTGCGGTACCTAAAGGGAAAAGGCGGCCTCTGGGGATTGTGAACCGCACAAACCTTGGAGAAAGCCCATGTCTGTACCCACACCAACACAGACTGCCCCCGCCCCTCTCGCCCTTGAATGGCTGCAACCGCGGGAACACCGGTCTCCCGTGAAATGGCCTTCGCTCTGATCGACCGTGACAGCACAACCAGTCCCTATGCTGCACACGGCTTCCGGGCAGGCCAAGCGTTTGAGACCACGGAAGATCTCTATACCTACTTCCGTGAAGTGGCTCCGCCACTAATCAAGACCGCCGGTTCCTTTGCTTGCGGTGTGATAACGATGGATCGTCTGATCGACAGCTATCACCTCATCCAGGAACGGGCCTTCTGTGTCACTATCGAATGGGATGGAAAACAGTCTTTGGCGGCCGCTTCGCCAGCACTGATCACGTTTCTTGAAAAGCCACGCTCATGAAGTCGTTCGTTTCAGGTCATCACACCTTCGATCAATGCGTCAATCATCCGGATCACGGATACATCGGCCAAGGCAACGTTATGACGCCGACGCAGTTCTCGAGTTACATCCGTCCGGTGACACGGACGGAATATTCGGACATGCACTTCCCACCCGGGCAGCTCAATGCTTTCGATCTCAATCCTTTTCGCGATCACATGCCAAAGATGTTTGCGTCAATCGTTGAGACTGAGACCGCCGAACGTAAGGCCATTCTCTACTGGTTCTTTCATCGCGTCGGACGACAACGTGTCGAGCATGGGTGGATCCTTGCCAGTAACGCGCATCGCGAGATCGCCAGCATCGTCACCGGACCAACGCACAAGAGCCGCCTGGTCATTGATACTGCGGCGTCTTGGGTCTGCCAGGCAACTGCTTCTTGACCCCCCTCCCCCGCCGCGCCTCCCGAAAAGAGAAAGGGCGGCCTTTGGAGTTTGTGATCACAAAAGTAAGGAAAGGGAAAATCCATGTCGATCACACTGACCCAAACCGAAATCCCCCTCGCAAAACTCACCGTCCACCCTCAAAACGTCCGGGCCAAGACCTCGGATACTGAACCCGAAAGCGATATCATGGGGCTGGCCACATCGATCAAGGCGATTGGTCTCATCAATCCACTGACCGTCCAGAAACTCGATGGCGGCAAATGGGGCGTGCTTGCTGGCAAGCGTCGATTGGCAGCACTCGGTGCCTTGGTGGATGCCAAGGCGATCAAGAAATCCGTCAAGGTCAGCTGCAATGAGCTGCCAGAAAACTTCGACGCCACGACGGCACTGTCGTTTGCTGAGAACGATACCGTGCGCCAAATGAGCCCGATTGATGAATTCGATGCCTTCGCCAAGATGATCGATGAAGGCATGGCCCCCGATGCCATCGCTCTTGCCATCGGCCAGACCGAAGCGCGTGTGAAAGAGCGGCTGCGCTACAGTCTCGTGGCCCCTGCCCTGCGCGAAGCCGCACGCGCCAAAGAAATCACGCTCGATGTGATGAAGGCCTTTGCCAATCACCCGGATCACACAGTCCAGATCGAGGTCTATGAGGCCCTGAGCGAAACTGGACAGCTGCAATCCTGGGCAATCCGCGAGAAACTGCGCAATCGCGGTGTGAAGGTGTCGGATGGGATCGGTCAGCTTGTCAGCGCGACCTATCAGGAACGCGGTGGCGAGGTCTCCGGTGATCTGATCCCCGAACACTCGGTTCTCAACGACAATGCAATGGTCGAAGAGATCCTGCTTGAGAAACTGCAGGAGGCAGCAGAAGCCGAACGGGCCAAGCACGGATTTGCGTGGGCGGATGCGCAGCGCAGTCTCGATTGGCAGGAAATGCAGGCGTTCGGGCGGGTCTATCCGCAAGAGGTGGAACCCGATGAAGCAAGTCAAAAGCGCCTTGACGCCATCATCGAACGCTTGAACGCGATTGAGGAATTGCAGCAATCGGAAGAGATTGATCATGAAACTTCTTATGCTTTGGATGACGAGTGGGAGGCGCTTTCAGAAGAAGCTGCAGCGCTGCAAGAGGCCTATACCGAGGATGATCTCAAACGCGCTGGCGTGATTGCGCATTGGCAAGGCTCGCGCGTGACCATCACAGTTGGATTGGTCCGTCCTGAAGATGGTGAAGCCGCAACCGATGCGTCATCCAAAGCGACAGATGCTGCGAACAGCGGTGAGCTCACCTACTCGGCAAGCCTTAAATCCGATCTCGCTGTCGAACGTGCCATCGCACTTGGAGCGGCGCTTTGCACGGATCATGGGCTGGCAGACGATCTGCTGAAGTACAAGACGATTACAGATGTCCTAGGTCGTGTCCCCTGCACCCATCAGCTCAGTGTCAGTGCAAGTGTCGCGGAACGGCCACATGCCAAACCGGAAGGCATGGACCAAAGCGCAATCAACGCGATGGAGGACTTCAAATCGAAGCTTGATCTGCGCTTCCTTGAGGCGGGATCACCTCATGCTTGCTTTGAGGCGTTCCGCGAATTGAAGCCAGCGATGAAGGCCAAGCTGGTGGCCTATGCCCTTGCTCAAACGATCCGGCCGGGGCTGGCCAGCGGGCGAACGGGCGATGTGTTCAACGATCTCGAAGCGACGATCATGCCGAATATCCGTGACTTCTGGCGACCCACTGGCGAAGCCTTCTTCGGACGTCTTAAGCTCGATTGGCTTGTATCAATCCTGAAAGATGATCTTGGCATGCCAGACGAGGCTGTGAACCTGGCTGGCGGTCGCAAGGCAGCCGCTGTTGAGTTCATGGAGCGGCTCTTCGCTGAACCCTACGCGACGCTCACAGAAGATCAGTTTGCGGCCGTTGCCACCTGGGCCCCGGAAGGCATGCAGGCGCATGGCACCGCAGCCGATCAAGATACGGCCGAAGAGTCGGAACAGGCAATCGCGGCCGAATAGTTTCCCTACCCTACCGAGGACAATGAAAGGAGGTGATCAAGTCTATTTGGGTCCCTCGGGCGTCCTGAGCAATCAGGGCGCCCTTTTGCATGGGTGATAGCTCTTACGGCCTCAATCGCAAGCAACAACGACAGGTTTGCGCTCTCAAGAAAGGAAATCGTTATGGCCCAACCAAAGTTTGACCTCACCCCCGAGGTCAAAGCGGAGCATGTCAAGGAGCAGCTGGCGTCAGCTGATGATGTGATCCCCCTCATCGATGTCACCCAAATCAACGGCGTGAGGTTCGAGGAATGAATATTGGACCCCAGCCACTCTATGACTGGCAGGACGACGTAGATGCAGAGATCATCGTTGCTCTTGAGGTGCTTCCGGATCGTGTTGACGTAATCTTTCCCGAAAAAGAGGCACACGTCTGGATCGAGTACGAAGACGGTCGCATCCGGGTCCACTGCTATCACCAGGGCAAGGACGAGCCAGTCAACATTGAGATTCATAAGGACCGTATTGAAATCGACACGGAGGACTACGACCGATGAGCAACGTGACTCTTGAATTCACTTGGATGAGTTCTCTTCCAGTTTTCACCGCTTGTTTCGAAAACGGCACTCCCGGAGGCAAGAAATTGGCTCGCGATGAGCTCAGTCGCATGGCGCGCGTTACCGACGCGGCTGTCAAGTGTCAGCGCTGCGACAACAATGATTCGCGCCGGTGGCTTGGGATGAACCGATACCAACAGAATGTGCTTCGCAAAAAGTGGGCCGACGTTCAGGACAAACTGAGGGAGGCTCTCAATGCCGCTTAAACAGGTAGATGCCGAGATCGCATTCAAGATCGACGGGTTGGAGATCGAGCACGTTTATCGAAATGATATGATCGACTTTCCCATGGAGTATTGGTTTTCTTATGACGGCGTCGAGTTCGATATAAGGGATCTACCGGTCGACTCAGAAGACCAAACCGATTTCGAAGAAGTGATCAGACTGGCTGTCCGAAGCCGGGTTGGCCCTTTTGTGAACCTACCTAATAACCAAGTCTTCACCGTTCGCCGCCTCGTGGATGCTTACCAAGAATACTACCTCGACGTGGAGGCTTCTTCAGCTCAAGAGGCACTGGAACTCTCAAAGAACATGAGCTTCGAGGAAGGTTGCGTGATTGAGTTCGACGCGACCCGGATCGAGGTCCATGATGGTCAGGGCAACACCCTCATGCAGATACCCGAATGAGGGCGACAATCATCACAGATGCCTCTTGATGAGATATATATGCCGCCAATCTAATTGAGACGTTTCACGATGCGGCAGGATACTACGCCAACCTTAGCCATAAATGTGTCCATGCTTCAGGTCACTCAAGCAGGCTGGGTGGCGGCGATGCGCGAGGATAATGGCGTGATCTTCAAGGCCGCGGCGGATGCGCAACGGGCCTTTGATTTTCTCGTTGGTGGAGCCACGTTTCCGGCAAACGAAAGCCGAAAAACAACCTAATAAATTGATGTTAAGAGTTTTCCGGTCGGAGAATTGATTGCTACTGCCATCAAGTGATTCAACAAGCGCTTCGATGGCCGTTTTGATCCAGTCGTTAGACACCCCACCAAAACCATCCCGTGGAGCAAAGCGGCAATGACCCCCTGATCCCGATACTTTGATGACCGCAACATGCGTTTTCCAGCTTGACAAAAAGCTGGAGCAGACCCGAACACCGTGCTAACTGAGAAGCGTTTGCTTAGGCCTCCGTGCCTTCATCGGAGGCAGAGTTCACAGCTGTGAACTTCTCAAGACGGTCTGCCACACCCCAGTCATCAATCAGATTGGGATCTGTCTCGTTGATAGCGTTATACGTGTCCCGTCAATCAGGTTTTCATAGTTCTCAATTTCTAACTTCGACGAGATTACCGTCGGGGTTGCGAACATAGATCGACATTAGTTTGCTGACCCCACCTGACTTCTTCGCAAGCACCGGAACAAATCGGTTTCTTTCTGCGCCACTCAGGTTTGTGTACTGTTCAGGAACGAGGCGTCCAAGGTCCGCTGCAGAATAACTGTTTTTCGAAACGCTGTTGAAGAACGCCACTTGAGGAGATTCGCGCATGAAATTGACCTACCCAATAAACCTTGTTGGCGTTGATGAGTGGATGGACAGTGTGTACCAACCTGAGCTGGCGCAGGGCGATGTGATAACCCGAGATGGCGAATTTCTGGGATCCTGGAGAGTCGTCGACTACGATCACGAGGACGTCTATTCGAGTGGGCGATTTGAGTTCGTCGTGTACGGACAGGATATTGTTAAGTTTTCTGAGAGCTTTGACATGCTCGACGTCCGGGTTCATCGCGGATCTGCGATGTCCAAACTGTGCAGAACCATCAAAGACTGGCACGAAAGTCAATTAAACTGATGTCTTGGTAATGACCGTGACGTGGTAGGTTACTGATCCAGGGTAATCCATCAGAGCTGCATGGGGAGATCTGCTGATTTCCTTGCAAGCTTTGCCACCACTCCAGAAGCTCGTACCGATCTATGAAAGACTTAAATCTTTTAGCTGCGCGCGATAGTTCACAGCTGTGAACTACTCACTCAACATCTAGTTAGACGTGTAGCCCCGTACCCTACATGTAAAAAGAGGTTGACTTGAATCACGCCATCGGGTCTCAGTGTCAGTAGAGCGTAAACCACCAATTTGAGCAGGTCGATGTAACCATGATCCCAACCGCACCCATCGCGTCAACCTCTCCAGTTGATATCAGTAGTGAAATCAGTAGTCGACTAAATCTCGCTATCAAGGAACACCTTCTTGCGGCCTATGCTCCTGATTCAACAAAGCAGCTGCGGCTTTTCCCAGCCCAAGAGGTTTGTGATCTTATTGGCATTAGCCATCAGTATCTTCGCAAGGCAACGGTTGAGGGTGCTATTCCCGAGGCCAGTGAAATTAAGCACGGTCGCAGGTATTATACAGGTCAGGAGGTTTGGGAGCTGCGGCAGCTTCTGGACGCACGCAGTAAAACGCCAGGCCGATACCTCCCCTGGCGACGCGACGGTGAGCCCTTGCAACGCATTCAGGTGATGAATTTCAAGGGTGGCTCCAGCAAATCCACAACATGCATTCACCTTGCACATTACCTTGCACTGCAAGGCTTCAGGGTGCTTTGTGTCGACCTTGATCCGCAGGCTTCACTTTCAGCGATGAATGGCCTTCAAACCGAGCTAGATGGGAGTATTGATACCGTTTACGACGCGATCACCTATCATGATCCAATTCCGATGAAGGAAGTGATCCGGCAAACATATTTCCCGGGCCTTTCAATTGCACCTGGCGGGCTGATGTTATCCGAATTTGAAGCAGAGTCGGCAAAACTAAACAGCAAGCAGTCACCCTTCTTCGCGCGCCTTCATGATGCCATCATGTCGGTTGAGGCTGACTACGATGTTGTTCTGATTGATAGTCCGCCCAGCCTGGGCTTCATTACGATGGGTGGCATGGCCGCAGCCACGTCAGTGATTGTACCTCTAACGCCCTCAATGCTCGATGTGGCATCCACCGCGCAGTTTCTAAAAATGACCTCATCCTATATGGAGGTGATCGAACGAAGTGGCGCAAGGCTGGTGTATGACAACTATCGCCTTTTGGTCACTCGGGACGAGCCGGTGGACACACCATCTCAAACGATTGTCGCCTTCATGCGAGCTCTCTTCCAAGAGCGTCTGATGACCGCGACCAGCTTAAAAAGTACCGCCATCAGTGATGCGGCAATGCTTCAGCAGTCAATCTATGAGCTGAATAGGTCGGATCTGACTCGCGCAACTTACGACCGTGCCAAAGCTTCAATGGATGCCGTCGGTAAAGAGGTAGAAAACATGATTATTGAAGCATGGGGGCGTGCTTGATGGGAAAAGAACGCAGAGCAAAAAAGCGCCATTCCAGTATGATGGAAATCGCAGAGCAAGCGACCATGGATGTCAGTGACGCGACCCCTGCCCGGCCAATCACTCCGGGCCTTCGGTTCATTGAGGACACGTATAATGCTATCAACGAGATAGATCCCGATCTGATTGATGATTGGGGTGTGGCAGACCGTCTTGAAAAGTTCACAGCTGTGAACTCCGACACCGATGAAGACACAGAGGCCCCTAACCATTCCCTCGAACAGCTGGCGATCAGCATTCGGGAGAATGGCCAGCAAGTGCCAATTCAGGTTCGCCATGAGCCTGGTCGAACCGGGCGATATCAGATCATTTATGGTCGACGCCGACTGGCTGCTTGTCGTTATCTGAAAGAGAACTACCCGGAAGAAGACATTAAGGTTAAAGCCAATGTTGTGGATCTTGATGATGACAAGGCTCTGATCGCTAAAGCTCTTGAGAATGCGTCCCGAAAAGACCTCACGTTCTATGAACGTGCGCGATTTGCGACGGACATTATTGCGTCAGGTAAGAGCAGGTCAGAAGTCATAACAATTATGTCCCTAACAAAATCAGGGCTGTCCAACCTCGAACGCGTTACAAAGTCTGTTCCGCGCGAACTAGGTGATGCCATTGGGGCTGCGCCAGGTTTCGGTCGATCGAAGTGGATGGTCTTGGTGGACGCTTTGGATCAAAGAGTGATCACGGCTCGGAATGCATTTCGAGAACTAGAGAAGTTGCCGCCAAACTCTTCATCAGATGATCGGCTTTTGGCCCTGCTGAATGAGATCAAGAGGAAGTCCGACACGCAAAGACCCAACCCAAGGATTGTTGGGGAGGGCCTTGCCACTGTCAAAAAGGGAGCGTCGGGGCTGAATATCAGCATCAATGACAGCGTAGCCCCAGGTTTCTCTGATTGGCTGGATGAGCACATTGAAACTTTAATGAAAGAATTCCGAGATCGCTTTGAGGCAGTAGGCGGCCGGAAGTAAGCAGTTCACAGCTGTGAACTAATCAAGGGCAAGAGAGCAAAGGAGGAACGGCAGAAAAGAAATAGCCCCCGAAAGCGGTGATGCTCCCGAGGACCAAATCATGTCTAGCAACTTGAATTTAGCTCCTCCTGAATCACCACACAAGAAAAAACACCTTTGGGTGAGCGATATTTCTGTGTCTGCTGAGTAAAAACTATGAGGACAGTAACAAACTATGCTCCATCAGGAGCAGCCAGATCATCGGTCGGGCGGGGGAGCAGTGCGCCCAAATGGATACAGCTCCGTGCTATCGAGGAGGCCCGTGAACCGCTTGGATTAAGGGCAACCAGCATCTCTATCCTGCGGGCTATGATTTCATTCATGTCATCTGAGCGGATTAGTGAATTGGCAGAGGACCACCACATCGTTTATGCCAGCAATGCCGCAATAGCCGAGCGGGCTCACGTCAGTATTCAAACGGTTGAGCGTCATATTACAAAACTAGTTGGTATTGGTGTGATCCAGCGCTTCACAGCCGCTAATGGAAAACGCTGGGTCAGGCGCAATAGGGCAGGGCAGGTTACACTCGTCAGCGGCCTGTCGCTTCTGCCAATGGCGGCTCGTCATGCAGAGTTCAAAGCCCTTGCTGGTGAGCATCGCCGCGCACAAGAGACTCTTCAAGTACTGCGGGATCAATGCACACTGGCTCTGGCAAAAATTCACGACGCCATCACAGATGATGTTCATGATCTACTGGATCGAGCGCGCCTCATTCTGCGCCGTCGGCCTCAACAAGATGTTCTTCAGGGGCTGTTAGATGAGATAAATGCAATTGTTTCTGTGGACAGTTACCCATCAGAAGCCAGTCAGACCATCAATTTGAAGGACGGCAACGGCAAAATTGAGGGGCACAAAGAACACTCATTGATTCAGAATAGTAAGATAGAAAATCTTAATCAGATTCAGGTGACCCAAGATCAAATGGAGCATGCATTTCCACGGTTGTGCTCGGAACTGCGGTTTGCGAGAGACCAGGTGCATTGTGATCGGCTAATGGACCAACTTGCCGACCACATCCTGCTTGGCGAGACTTGGTATGCAATGAAATCGTCATATGGTCCAGCGATGCGCTTTATGGTCTTGGGTTACATCCTACAACGTGCAGAGAGCATTCAGAACCATCGAGCGTATCTGTCGTCGCTCTTGAGCAAGATTGAGCAGAGAACACTGGAGCCGATCACGCTGTTGAAGCTGCAGAAAATAGGGCAGGGTGGGTGGAGTAATCCTAAGAATGCTTAGTGTACCGCTCCATACCTTTGTCCGGGCTGGAAGATTATTTGGCTCGACCACCGAGCGCATCAACAAGCACTTAAATTGCCGTCTTGATCATACACGTAAGCTATGGCCCGCGGACCCTACAAGGTGGGGCGGTTATCCCATCATATTGTGGGCAAAAGCGCCGTGTGAGATTACTCTTGTGATACAATACTTGCTCCCGACAGCTTTGACGTGTTTCTGCGATGCACCAACCACTGGGTCCGAAACCGCAACCTCAGCCTCTGCGGCCAGATGGCAGGGCTGAAAGAGCCAGTCGGCTTAAGGGCAGGGGGACCCCTGCGAGACCGGGAAAGGTCTCCCGGCCCGGAAGGGGAGCAAACCCAACCCCCGGAGGTTCCTATGTCTGACGTCCAAACCTTGATGGCTTCTGTTTCAACCGACGCTCTCACGAAAGTCACCCGTCTCTTCAACGCCAGCATCAACGATATCATTGCCGAGCTTTTGCAGAATGCCCGCAGGTCGGGTGCCACAGAAGTGGCGATTGATTGCATCGATGATCCCGCAATCGGCCCAGCCGTGCGCTTTCGGGACAACGGTTCCGGTCTCACCGATCCGGAAGCGCTTCTCACACTTGGCAGCAGCGCATGGGATGATGAAACGCAGGTCAAGGAAGACCCTGCCGGTATGGGCTTCTTTGCCCTTGCCGGACGCAACGCGCGCGTTGTCGCTCAAAGGCTTGATGGCCCCGGTGGTTGGGAACTCGAAATCGATCGCACCGCCCTCTCTGGTGATGTGCCCATCATCTGTCGCCCGCGCACAGACGAACTATTGGGTGTCGCGGTGATCTTTGAGCAACGCCCGGGCGAGAACGTGTCCGGCGCAGTCAGCGATGCGGCGCGCTATGCGCCTATCGACGTCATTTGCGACGGTATTGAGGTTGAGCGCACTGATTACCTCGAAGGTGCCGCGCATATTGAGGTTTGGAAGGGTATCCGCATTGGCGTCTATCGCCACACTGATATGCGCTTCAAACGCAAACACACGAATACGAACTTTCATGGAGTGACGCTTGGCGTGCCCTTGCCCAAGCTCTCTGAGGTGCATCACGGTCACTATTGCGCCCTCATTGATGTCCAGGAGTGCACGGGGCTCCAACTTGTTCTGCCCGCGCGCAAAGAGGTCGTGCGGAACGCCTTCCTGACCGAACTTCAGCGGGAAATCCTCCGTATCTTTTTCCGGATGGTCAAAGAGGCGGGCACACATTCCTTGCGCTTTGCTGACCATCAGACGGCATCAAGACTTGGCTTCGACCTGCCACCCGCAGAGATGCGTCTTCGCGGGTTCGCCCCAGCCCACGCAGACTCCAATGGCAATACCTATACGGAGCTGATGACCGTGCCGACATCCGCCATGCTGTTCGCCGGTGGAGATGAAGCGGTGCATGAACAGAACTTCGCCCGCGCCCTTGCTCAAACAGGGCAGGGGGAGCTTGTGTTTGAACCGCAGCCCGATTTTGCGGGATATACTTGGTACGATGCGTTGCCCGTCCTTGAGATGACCGGATATGTGATCGGCACAGGCACCGGAAGGAAAGCCTACAGCCTTGATGAGCTGCCCGGGATCATTGAGCGTCCCGAGAACCTATTCGTCTTTGGCTCACTTCGCACAGGATCGGACATCTCCCGTTGGGAGATTGAGACGGATTTTATTCTCTTCGCTGGCTCAGATGCCACTATGATTGATGAGAGTGTCCTGTGCCTGACCGCAACCTCGACTATCACCCATGATGAGCTTCTCACCTTCTTCACCGACGCCCTTTTCTACCCCTGTTATGATGGTGATGCTGAATCTTATGACACCCAGCTTCGGTGGTTCACCGATGAGGCTGAAGATGAAGTGATCGGGTATCTCTCCGGCATTGATGATGTGCGTCTGAACCAGGTCCAACGGATCATTGCCCGGGAACTTTGGTGGATCCGCCGTGAGGAGTCCAATATCTCCATTCAGATCAAAGGGAAGGACGTGCAGGTCGAGGGGTTGGAAACGGCCTTCACAGGTTCCACGGAGGTACCATCGTCAGCGTGAAAGGGGAAAGGGGGCTTCGCCTTGAGTGATCCCAAGAGGGATCGGAAAGAGCTTGCGCCACGGCGCAAGCGGAAACTCTCAGACAAAGGACTGAACTCATGCTGAATGGCAAACTCATCGAAAGCGCAACTGGCTACAACCTGGCTGTCTCCACCCTCACCTTCGACATTGCAGGTCTGCAGGTCGTGCCCAACCCGCACAAGACGAAAGACAATCACCCGGACTACCATGTCGTTTTCCGCACACCGCGTGGCAACGTCATGCGGGTGGGAGCTATGTGGCGCGCGGTCAGCGAACGCAGCAAGGCCGAGTACTTCTCGATCACGCTCACGGACAAGAACAACAAGACCTGGCGCATGAATGCCGTGCGCAACGACACGCTGCGCGATGGCGAATGGGCGGTTGTTCCACTGGCCGGTGGCGAGCCTGAGCCG
>NZ_JBKQXN010000300.1:0-3638 GCF_046762905.1 Yoonia sp. R2-816
CTTTGCCTCATGTCCAAGTTCCTGAATCTCCCGCGTCCAGAAATGAGCACCGCCGCAAGCTTCAAAAACAACGATACTTGCGGGTTGGGATTCCATGAACTTTCGAAACCGAGGTCGGGAGAGCTTCTTTCGAAATTTGACCTCCCCTGTCAGCGAAGCACCATGAAGCTGAAACACATTCTTTGCCAAGTCTACACCGATCATTGTATCAATCATATTGCCGTCCTCTCTCTAGCGTGGCAGTGTACGACCACATCTTTGGCACATTGCGATGCCGTATGGGGAGGGCGGCAACCATCCCATCTCTTCGATTGAACCAGCCAACGATCGGCATTGCGGGACGGACGGTCATGATGGCTTTGGAAACCGTTTGAATTGATGCGAACCACATGCGGATGTGCTGAAGCCAGGAAACCATCGACGAGGGGTGACGTAGACGGTCAATCCGACAGATCGCATCCCTTTCGTTTTCTGGAAGATGCAAGATCCGGCCCCTGAACCGGATGCCGGCACGCGGGTGCCTTCAAGCACAACTTTCCCCTGTGCGCTAAGCGCCCATTCCTCGCAAGACAAAGTTGCGCCTGACATCCGGCCGCGATCGCGGCCGCAGAAGATTTGCATCGAAAACGAAAGGAACACGATATGTCGAAAACATTCTACAACGTCACCACACCAGTCGAAGGCAGCGACGGCGTCACTCGCTTCAACCGCATCGGGGTCGCATTCCCCGCAAAGGAAGACTCCAAAGCCATCATGACCATCGAACTCTTTGCAACACCAACCAACGGCAAAATGGTCATCTTCCCACCCAAAGAACGCGACGGTGACCAGGAATAACCGTCGCTCCAAAGGGGAAGGCCTCACAGCCTTCCCCATTTGCCCGTGGCCAGCATCATCAATCAGCACGACCATGGAATGTGCCTGTTCCGACCACCGCGCGCCCAAACGGCGCCCGAAGACCGCCTTGCGGTCTGTTGCCAGAACATAAAATCAACCATTGAAGCCATATTCAGAACACAGCTACCCTTGATCTCGACAAGTGTATCACTAGGTGTTAGGAAGCAGGTGCGAATATTCGGTGGAAAGGCCTTCATGAAGTGGGCCAAGAAGGAGAACATCAGCGATGATCAGTTGTGCCAAATCGCGAAAGAAGCGTTTGGCGGCGAGGTAGAGGCCGATCTTGGCAAATATCTTTTCAAAAAGCGCGTAGCGCGCGAGGGAAAAGGCAAATCCGGCGGTTATCGTACAATCATCGCATATCGGAAGAAGAAATCAGACCGCATCGTCTTCTTGTACGGGTTTCCCAAAAACAACAGAGGGAACATCACGAAGACAGAAAAAGAGGCGTTGAGTGTGGCCGCGGCCGCCTTCATCGACGCAAACGACAAACAGGTTGACGCCCTGAAAGACATCGGCAGCTTTATTGAACTGGAGTGCAGAAATGAGTGACATCCTCGATATCGCACATGACATGGCAAAAGACTTGCACGAAGTTGGTGCAATGGACGACATAACAATGCGCGTTATGGATAAGCTATGCATCCCGGACACCCCAAGTTTTGATGCAGAACGCATCAAACAGATTCGCAAAAAGACGCGAATGAGCCAGACCGTATTTGCGAAAGTCTTGAACGTTGGTGGGACAACGATCGCGCAATGGGAGCAAGGAAAAAAGAACCCAAGCGGACCATCGGCACGATTGCTTGAAGTCATTGATCGCAAGGGCATCGAAAGCATTATCTGAGCGTTGGGGCGATCAGCTGAAGCTGACCGGGCTCTACTTCGGCAAAGCCTCACCCGAGCCACCAAAGGTGTCTCGGCCCACAAGGGGTAACGATCCCTTCGCCGGGCGCTTTATTGAGCGGTCGCGATCCAGAACGGACGTTGCAATGCCTTACGGCCAGCCTCTCTCGGCTTCGCGTGTCGAAAGTCTGAAGCGCGCCATGCGCGCTCACACAGTCGTGTGGATGTTGCAATGGGTGGCCCGTCAGTCGATTGCGGCACGAGCAGTCTGACAGGCCGCTTGGCCGAAGACTGCATTCCGTCATCGGCACAGCACGGCCCATCAGCCTTGCCTGCGCCGGTATCGCCTGCCTCACGTATTCCTCCTCCTACTGAAAGTGGAAGCATATCCTCCGGATTGGCACCCAAAACGGCCCGCCTCAAGGATCCTCCGTATTTCCAGCAAGGGCAGAGGGTGTGGCGAGGATCGCACCAATCGGTGAACGCGCGCGTGTGGCAGCCAGGTTCTCCGAAAATACTCCGGCCCAGCAAAGCTGGCGCCTGTGGCGTCCTTGACCCGAACCACTTTGGACGAAGGCGGACGGTATGTTCCGCATTCCGTGGAGCAGCTAAAACATCCTAAGGAGACACTGAGATGCTTGACCAAACAACAACCTATGACGCGATTGAACTCTTTGGCCTGACCGAGAATGGCACAGACGACCTGATCATCCCCAATGATGACGAGCTGCGCGACCAAATCGTTCTCGAAACCTTCGAGACACTGATCGGCGGACTGCAGGGCACCGGTCTTGCGTCCGAAATCGAACCACTGGCACACGGGTTGGCGACACTGTTGCAGCGCCGCGCGACGGCGCTGGCAGGGCAGGCCGACAAGCACAAGCGCCAAATCCAGGGTCTGATCGAGGCACAGGACGGTTCCGAGGTCGCAGAGATGGAACTGGACAAAACAACCAGCCGGTTTGAGACACTTTGGGAAAAAGCCGATGCACTGAAGGTCATGGCTGAAAAAGCTGCACAATGCTACGAGATCGAAACCGGCACAGCATACACGCCAGTCACGGGCAGCCGCACAACGAAACGGGGTTGCGATGAGCCTTGGCCAAAAGGCCGAAGCCAAACGCATCAAGGTTGGTCAATTTGACGCTGAGTGATCCCAAGCATGGGCGGTCCCGGAAGGGACCGTCCATTTTTATGTCTTACATCATTATGCAACAGCACTCTTTGTTTGATGGGTCGGTCAGTTCAGTTGAGATCCTTGCCGGGCGCAAGGATCGCCCATGTGGGTAAGACAGACTTGCCTCCGCTTACGCTCTGGCGAATCTGACGGTTTTTACTGTCGCGACGCCGCCCTATGGGCGGCTTTGCTTGATTTCCGATCGTCGGGTGGCCGGCGATTTCCCTTAGCAGATTCATTCTGGCTCCCAACCGCGCAAGCGCGGTCCTCCTCTGCGTTCCGGCCCTTGGGGTGTTCACCAGCCTGAATCAGCACGGGTCATCTTTCACCGGCCCCCCTCTGCGCCGGAAAAACGCGGGAAGGGGGACAAGTGGCACATGGCAGCGCAGAACAGGCCGTTTCCTTGGCCTGTTTGAAAGGGCCTTCCAGGAGGATGGCTTCTGGCGTTGCAAACCACGGGATCGGTCAGGCCGACAATGGTCGGGATCGTAGATGCTGCCTGCATCGGAAAGGAGGTGATAAGATGACAAGAGCAGCATTCGATCAGCGTAAGCGCGAAGCCTATGCGCTAATAAGAAAGATACCGTAATGGGCCCGGCGCTGAGTCGCAGACATTTTTCCTTGTCTGAGTGAAGCAATTTCGGTGTCGTTGCCCTTGATACGCTTGGTGCGTGTCTGCGGGGTCTTGCCGAGAAGCGCGCCCCAATTCCTGAGAATA
>NZ_JBKQXN010000301.1:0-1623 GCF_046762905.1 Yoonia sp. R2-816
ACTTGCGTCGTATCGGGGCAAGAACCTTCACTGAGGTCTTCGAGGCCATTGGATCAATCTGCGATCTCTATGACCCAGAAGAGTGCTGGAACTACTTCAACGCTGCCGAATATATATCAAGTTAAGATCGAAACGCTTTAAGCTCTTCAGAAACGGCTTATCGCTCACTTTCATTAGAGGTAATATCTCAAATAATCTAAGTAAAGAAAATTGCCAGTGCAAGGTAGCTGGTCGACCCTACCGCAGCATCCAGTTCTGACGCAGACTAACCCCGAGTCCCGCTGCGCACCGATTTTTGATTGAAGCGATCTTCAAAGTAGGTTCTGAAAATCTCGTTTTCGGGATATTCAGCAGGTGCTTTCCAGGCCGCGCCAAATTGGCCGACAAGGCCGGCAATCTAATCGGCAGCCTGCATTGCTTGGTAACGGTGGTTTTTAATTTAAAACGGCGGTTCGATCAAACTCTGCGATATTCAGTTATTCTGAGCAAATCCGACATTGGCCACTTAGCGTCTAGTTTTCTGGATGAGAGGTGTGCAGCGCCTAGTGTTATATATGTGTTATATGATGTGTTAAGGTCAAAGAAATGCTCTGTAAGCAATTGAAAATAATACTAAATTACAAGTTCTTGGTGTGTAAAACCCCGAATAATTGTGTCTGATACCCCGAATCTTAGTGTGTGTTACCCCGAATTGGATATGTCAGAAAACGGAGTTTGTCGCGGTCCTCTAAAGCGCGAGCTTCCCAGTTTTAACGTCTGATGTTCCGCAGACTGACTCTTGATTCGATCTGAGAGATCATATTGGTGTGTAAAACCCCGAATCATGCAGAGACGGTGTGTAAAACCCCGAATGTAAGATGGGTGGGTGAAACCCCGAAGATGAGGGTTGCGCCTTAAAACACAGGTGCGGGTGTGTGATACCCCGAATAACTGCCCTATGGTGTCTGAAACCCCGCAACCAAGCCAGCAACTCCTTCCTGAGCGTCACCCACAAGATGATCTGTTCATCTGTGACGTGGCCGATGCCGTTCTTAAGGACGTGATGCCTCAAATGGAGCATCCGTTCTATTCGCTTTCCAAAAAGCCAGAAACGGCTGTGCGGAAATACGAGCATAATGGCCATTGGGTTGAGATCACACCAAGCGTCAAGGGTTTGGCCACGATCTATGACAAAGACATCCTCATTTACTGCATTTCCCAGATCATGGCGAAGCTCAGTAAGGGCGAGGAGGTATCTCGGCGGGTGCGTCTGAACTCTCGGGATTTGCTGGTGTTCGCAAACCGTGGGACAGCTGGCAAGGACTATAAGGCGTTGGTTCAAGCAATCGACAGATTGGCAGGCACTCGGATCAGTACCAACATTCAGACCGGTGACGAAGAACAATACGACACATTTGGATTGATCGATGCAGCTTCGATCAGACGCAAGCAAGGCAATGATGGGCGACTGCTGTGGTGTGAACTTAAGCTGTCAGAGTGGGTCTTTAAAGCGTTTCGATCTTAACTTGATATATATTCGGCAGCGTTGAAGTAGTTCCAGCACTCTTCTGGGTCATAGAGATCGCAGATTGATCCAATGGCCTCGAAGACCTCAGTGAAGGTTCTTGCCCCGATACGACGCAA
>NZ_JBKQXN010000302.1:0-311 GCF_046762905.1 Yoonia sp. R2-816
TCGTATTTCACGCCGTAGGTTGTGATGAAGAAGTCAAAAGCGGCCTCGGCATTCACGCGCGTCTCAGCCTGCCAGATATCGTGCAGGTGGCCCTTGGCTTTGGCCTGAACCGACTTCGGCATCGCGTTCAGTACATTGCCCGTTTTGTGGAACCAGCAGCGCTGTTCTTTCGTGGCCCCAAAGACCTCGCGCAGCGCATGCCAGAAGCCCAAGGCTCCGTCTCCAATGGCAAGATCAGGCGCATGGGTAAGCCCGCGCCGCTGGAGATCGAGAAGCAGCTCACGCCAACTTTGGGTACTTTCGCGATAGCC
>NZ_JBKQXN010000303.1:0-333 GCF_046762905.1 Yoonia sp. R2-816
CTTGCCTTGGTTTGAAGGTTTGCCCAAACCCGCGCCAAGGATCAAATCCTCCGCCACGCCTTTCGAGGTCAAATGGTCCCAAAGGTTCTGCCAACCAGGTGGCGCGAACCCGATCTCCCAGCGGTCCAGTGCTTCATCGCGAAGTCCACGGCCCGCCAGATAATCGCGTGCTGCGGTCCCTGCCCCGGTTTTCAGCTGCAAACGATAAAACAGCACCGCCTGCTCCATGACGTCCGCCAACAGCTTACGACGGTCCACTTTTTTCTGCGCCTCAGGATCACGCGCAGGCATGGTCATCCCCGCCTCATCCGCGAGGATCCGAACCGCCTCCAT
>NZ_JBKQXN010000304.1:0-66085 GCF_046762905.1 Yoonia sp. R2-816
ACAGAACCCGACCCCGATCTGTGCGCCAGGCTGCCCCTAGGTCAGCCCCGGACCCCCGCAAACTCTTTCAGCTGTTCACAGATTTCAGGCGCACCCAATTGCGTGACACCCAATTATTTCCAACTTTTCGCGAGGGCGTGAAAAAAGTGACATGAATTGTAGTGGTTAGGTGCGTTATCGCGGTGGTCCGAATGCCCAGAAACAGCCATACGCCGCGACTCAAAATCGTTGCCAAGCCTGTTACCAGCCCGTAACCCTGTCCGCTCAGGAGGGTGTTTATGGGTGAGATTATTCTGGTCCGTCACGGGCAGGCCAATTCCGCTGCCAATGACGAAGAAAGCTATGACAAGCTGTCTGATCTGGGCCATCAGCAGGCCCGGTGGCTGGGCGATTATCTGCGCGACCGGGAACGCCCGTTTGACAAGATCATCTCTGGCAGTCTGCGTCGGCACCGGGAAACCTCTGCCGGAATTGGGTATGGCGACCCCGTCATTGATCCGCGCCTGAACGAAATGGACTATTTCAACCTCGGCCAGGCGCTGGAGGATGTGCATGGCGTCCCCTTTCCCGGCCCCGATGAATTTGCCGCCCACGTCCCGCAGGTCATGGAAGCCTGGCATAAGGCCGAAATCATGGGGGTCGAAACCTTTGCGTCATTCGAGGCGCGGGTGACATCGGTTCTGCAAGAGGCCGCAACGCCCGGCGCGCGCGTGCTTTGCGTCACATCCGGTGGTGTCATCGGCATGATCATCCGCCATCTGCTGAACCTTGATCCCACCCGGATGGCGCATATCCTGCTGCCGATCCTGAACAGTTCGGTGCACCGGGTTCATGTGATCCCGCAAGGGCCGATCCTTGCCGCGTTCAACACGATCCCGCATCTGGACCAGCCTGACCGCGCCCATGCCGTTACCCACTACTGAAGGAAGACCCCAATGCTGAAGCTGCATTATGCCCCGCGTACGATCTCTGTCGCTGTTGCCATGGCGCTGGAGGAGGTCGGCACGCCCTATGAACCGGTGCTTGTCGATTTCAGCAAGGGTGAGCAAACCACGGCCGCCTATCACAAGCTGAACCCCAAGGGCCGGGTCCCCGCGCTGGAGACACCACATGGGGTTCTGACCGAAACCGGCGCTTTGCTGGAATATGTCGCCCCGTCCCTTGTGCCAACCGATCCGTTTGCCGCCGCTCGCATGCGCGAGTTGATGTGTTATCTCAATGGAACCATGCACCCCAACCACGCCCATGGACTGCGCGGCAGTCGCTGGGCGGATCAGGAGGCGTCCTTTGCCGATATGAAGCAGAAGGTGCCGCAGACGGTGGCGGCATCCTGCGCCTATGTCGAAGAGGCTTTGGAGGCACTGCCGTTCCCATCCGGCGAAGGGCAGGTCGTGTCCGATTTCTATCTGTATGTCGTGCTGACATGGCTGCCCGGCGATGGCGTGGATATCGCGGAGTTTGCGACCTTGCAGGATTTCCAGCATCGCATGAATACGCGGGCTTCGGTACAGGCGGCCTTTGAGAAAGGGATGCTTTGATGGTCCATCTCTGGGTCCGCTCGGAAAGCCGCGCCAATGAAGAACGGGTCGGTTTGACCCCACAGGGCGCGGCGCGGCTGATTGATGCGGGGTTCAAGGTAACGGTGGAGCAAAGCGCCCAGCGGGTTCTGCCGATAGCGGAATATGAAGCGGCGGGTTGCGCCATCGCGCCAGAGTTTTCCTGGGTCGATGCCCCTGATGATGCCATCGTATTTGGCCTGAAAGAGTTGCCTGATGATGGCACGTCCTTGCGCCATCGCCACATCATGTTCGGTCATGCCTATAAGGGCCAGCAAGCGGGTCAGGTGCTGCTGGACCGGTTCGGGGCCGGGGGTGGTGCGCTTTATGATCTGGAATATCTGACGGATGCAGATGGTCGCCGCGTTGCCGCTTTTGGCTATTGGGCAGGTTATGCCGGGGCGGCGGTGTCGCTGATGTGCTGGATGGCGCAACAGCGTGGTGACATTGCGGGGCCGGTTGGAACATACCCTTCGGCCAGTCACATGCTGGCGGCGATGCAGCAAGGTCTGGTGCAGATCGGTACGCAGCGTCCGACCGCCCTGATCATCGGGGCGTTGGGGCGCGTCGGATCCGGGGCGGCTGACCTGTGTCAGGCCATGGGTGTGGCCGTGACCAGATGGGACATGGCAGAGACCGCCCACGGTGGCCCGTTTCCGCAGGTGCTGGCGCATGATGTGTTTCTCAACTGTATTCTGGCACGACCCGGCACGCCGGTTTTCGTACCAGCCAGCGCCAAGATCGCCGATCGCCAGCTCAGCGTGATCGGCGACATCGCCTGCGACCCCGACAGCGATTTTTCCCCAATCAAGGTCTATGACCGGACAACGACATGGGACGCCCCCGCGCTGCGCGTGCATGATGCGCCGATGTTGGATGTCACGGCCATTGATAATCTGCCCTCAATGCTGCCCGCCGAAAGCAGCGAAGATTTTGCAGACCAGTTGTTGCCGCACCTGATGACACTGACCGCACTTGACCAGGGCGTCTGGGGCCGTGCCAGGGCCTGTTTTGACCGGGCGATGGGCTGATGGGCTATATGGTCGACGGGGTTTATCACGTTGGCGATGATGTGACGCAAACCCTCAGCTCCGGCGCATGGGAGCGGAGCCGCAGCACAGTCCGCCATTGGATCGGTCAGGGAGATTTCCCGGCAGAGGCGGGGCGATATCATCTGTTTGTGGCGTGGAATTGCCCGTGGGCGCATCGGGCCTTGCTGACCCGTGTCGTCAAGGGGCTGACAGAGGCGATCTCAGTATCCTATGCGCGCCCAAACCGGACCGATCAGGGCTGGGTTTATGATGCTGACGGTGAATTCTCTGACCCTGTTCTGGGTGCCCGCGCGGTGCATGAGGTCTATAGCGCGGACCCGATGCGCTATACCGGGCGGCTGACGGTGCCGGTGCTGTGGGACAAGGTACAGGGCCGCATGGTCAGCAACGAATCCGCAGATATCGTACGGATGTTGAACGATGCCTTTGATGGACCTGACCTTGCGCCACCCGGTTTGCGCGGACAAATCGATGACTGGAACACGCTGATTTATGACAAGGTGAACAACGGCGTATATCGTGCCGGATTTGCCTCTACCCAGGACGCTTACGAAAGCGCGGCTGAGGATGTGTTTGATGTGCTCGATCAGCTTGATCATCACCTCGCGACACATCGGTTCCTGTGCGGCGACGCATTCACCGAGGCCGATCTACGGCTTTTCCCGACGCTGGCACGCTTTGACGTTGCCTATCACTACGCGTTTCGCTGCAACCTGCGCCGACTGGCGGAATATGCGCATCTTTGGCCCTACGCGCGGGATATCTATGCCATGCCCGGCGTGGCTGAAACGGTCAGGTTCGATATCTACAAAAAGGGCTATTTCAGCGCGAGCGAGAAGCGGAATCCGCTAGGCATTATCCCGATCGGGCCGGAGATTGATTGGGACCCGGCCCCCGAGCGGGAAGAACTCAGTCAGGCGGGCCGGTAAAGGTCGTCCTCGGCGTCGCTGGCGTCAATTCCCAGCGCCTCCAGCCCGCTTTCCAGATGGTCGGCCAGATGCGGCGAACCTTTAAGGTAATCCGCTGTCGGTGTGGTCGCCTCGGTTTCGGCTGTGTTGAGCGCCTCTTGCAGATCTTCAGCGTCAAAGCTGCCCCGCCCGATCCAGAAAATGGCAACCAGCCCGATCTTTTCGTCGTCAGTCAATTGGTCCACAAAGCCGTTGAATTCATTTTCAGCCCGGTCCAGTTCACGGGCCAGGATGATCACTTCGGCCACTTTGTCGGTCGATATTGGTAGCATGTCGCGCACTCCTTTAGCCCCTTCTTGGCGCATCATAGCATGTCTGACTTTGATCTGGCGCAAGTCATTCATTCAGTTTGCTGCGCGCCGAACTGGTGTGCCGAGGCAGGTCGTCATTGATGTGCAGCCATTGGAGCCTGTTATCATCTTGGGCATGGATCTGAGGCGGGAACCTGTCGGTCTGATCAAGCAATCCAAGGGGGACATAAACCGTGTTTGGCAGATAATCGTTGCGGCCCGTCAGCGGTGAGCCGCAGGTTTCGCAGAAGGTGCGGATCACGCCGGGAACGCAGCTGATTGCGCGTCCTTCGCTTGGTGAAAACGCAATCGTGCCTTCGCGAAATGCGGCAAAGGCCGCAACCGGTCCCCCGGATGCGCGGCGGCAATCCGTGCAATGGCAATAGAGCACCGATAAAGGGGTTTCTGTGGCATGCAATCGTGTCGCGCCGCAATAACAGCGGCCTGTGATTTCCGACGTGATATCGTCTGCCATGGGTCCATCCTGTTCCTGCGCCAACAGGCGCAAGACCTATAATCAGTATCATACGATAGGATAGACCTGCTGCGCAGGAACGCAAACTGGCAACAGGTTGGTGGCTTATTTAGAGCCAAACAGCCGGTAATACATCCAGTCCGGCATCAATTGCGACAACCGGAACACCCATGAAAACACCATAGGAAAGCTTTTTTTGAATGTATCGGTGTTCATGTGGTCGAAAAACTCTTTTGCCGCGTCTTCCGGCTCCATGATGAAGGGCATGGTAAAGTCGTTCTTGTCTGTCAGGCGGGTCTTGATGAAACCCGGATTGATCACCTGCACCTTGATGTCCGAGGTGCGCAAATCGGCCTGCATGGACTCGGCCAGCGCCATCAGCCCGGCCTTCGACGCAGAATAACCAATGGCGCCAGGCAAGCCGCGGAAGCCTGACAGCGAACCGGTCAGCACGATGTGCCCACGCCCGCGTTCGATCATTCCACCAATGACGGCGCCGACCACCCGCGATCCGCCAAGATAATTGATCTCACCCATCAGGTCGGCTTTTTCGTTGTCCCATTCGCTGGCCTTCATGGGCCAGTAGACGCCAGCGAGATAGACAACACCGTCCAACTCGCCAGCTTCGGCAGCAGCTTTTTCAACAGCCTCCCGGTCGGATACATCCACTGTGATGTAGGATGCCTTGCCTGGCAGTTCCTCGACCAGTTCCTTCAACCGATCCTCTGATCTGGCGGACACGATCACCTCGGCCCCCGCGCGGCTCAGGCAGAACGCGACCTCGCGCCCCAGCCCCTCGCTCGCACCAACGAGCCAGTATCGTTTTCCCTGCCAGTCTGTCACTTTATTCTCCTGCGTAGGCTTTGTCTTTGGGGCGCATGGTGGCGACAAGTTCGGCCACCTTGATACCAAACTTCCGAAACTGGCTTCGGTTCATTATTGATCCGTTCGACATCAGATACATCCAGTCGGTCACGTCCAATGCGTGCCCACCAGCCTCTTCCGACAGCTTGATCCGGTAGTTCAGCAGTACGGCAGATCCTTCCTGCCGCCCGGTGCCCGCGCCAACCACGTCAGGCGCTTCGGCTTTGATGTTGCCGTCATTGCCAAGGGTCAGTGTCCAGACGCGATCCTGCACATTGCCGCTGTCATAGTGGAACCGTTCCACCATCGTGCCGACATTGCCATTCCACGATGCCTCGAAATCTGCCACGAACCGCGACGATACCTTGCCCGTGGGGCCATAGATCACGCCTTCGCACACGATTGGGCCGTTGAACCGCTCGCGGATGTCAAAGATCGGACCATCGGCATAATCCGTAGACTTCTGCGCCCAGAATGAGACATAGCGCTGTTTGCACATCACGGCGATTACCATGAGAGCCGCACCAATCAGCATGTAGGTGATAAACGACATCGTTTATTCCTCTAGTTTCGTGGCGAACAGAAGCCCGATCGCCACAAGTTTCAAAAGTGACGGCACAAGGGCGTAAAGCACCGTCAACATGGTCAATGCCTCGGAAGGCAGGTTTGTTCCCCCGGCTTCGAAGCCGGACCGTTCGAGAAGTGGCAAGAGCACCACCGCCGCGAAGGCAAGCGTGAACTTGTTCACCAAATTCCACAGTCCGAACCCTTGCCCACCATTAGGAGAGATAACGGCCATGCGCTTCGCGAACATCGCAGGCAGCAAAGTCAAGTCTGCTCCAATGCTTGCACCACTTAATACGCAGATGACGGCAAAGGGGATCACATCGCCGGTCGATAAAGTGAAGGTGTAACCAAATGACGCAACGGCGAGGACCATCGCGGTGAGCAAAACAGGCCTTTCGCCGAACCGCTGCGCCAGCGCGGACCAGATCGGCGATGACAATGCAGCTGCAAGGAAAAACAGGACCAATAAGCCGCCTTCCCAGCCGGGTGCGCCAAGACGGCTTTCGACAAAAAACAGAAAAAGTGTCGACGAAACCGCCAGCGGTGTGGCGTTAACAAGCGCCAGGATCAGAAGCCTGCGTGCCGTGCTATCCTTGATGATATCGCCGATCTGTGACGGTTCGGTCGTGGTTTTACCCTTCCATTCCGGCCACATGAAAAACGTAGCGACAAGGGCCGCCGCCGCAAAGCCATAGGCGAAAGTGGCAAACGGATCCGCCACCACCCCCATCAGCAACGTCGGGATCACAGCGGCGATGCAGACCCCCAACAGCGCGCCGCTTTCGCGCCACGCCGCCAGCCGCACATGGCCCTTGGGTCCATCGCCCGCCTTGCTGATGCCTTGGGCATAGAAATTGATGCTGAGAAAGCTGAAAGCGCTGAAAAGCCCGGTGATCGTCAGCCCGAACCACCAGATCGCACTGATCGGCGGGGCCACGGCGAAAAGACCGATCATCGACAAGGCAAGGATGAATGCTGTTGCGGTGACAGCGAATTTCTTGGCATTGCCCAACCGTTCACTGATCCACCCCAGCACCGGGTCCTGCACCACATCGAACAGGCGCAAACCGAACAGCAATGCGCCAAGCGCCGTCAGACTGACGCCAAACGTATCGGCGTAGTATTTGGGGGCATAGATATAGATCGGCAGGCCAGCGCCGGACAGTACAGCGGCGAAGCCGGTGTAGGCAGGAAGCCGTTCTTGCAAGGCTTTCATCTGCTGACTTCTTCGACCGGCGGTGCAGGTTGTGATCGGAACGTGGCGCCTTTGAACCACAGTTTCAGCGCCTGCCAATGGATCAGCGTCAGCACCCGGCGCGACCCGAACGGACGCCGCAGGACCGCCTTGATGATGGACATGTTGCTGATCGGTTTGCGGTGACCCGTCAGCGTGGCGATCAGCCCGCCATTGCCGCGCGAATAGTCGATCCAGATACCGATGCTGTCAGTTTGGATATCAAATCGGAACACATATCCGCCCTCAACAGGCTGAAAAGGTGAAACATGCATCAGTTTATGCGCTGACAATGTGTCGGCCTTTGTGATCGCCCGTCCATCATCATGATGACACAGATAGGAATGGCGATCGCCAAAGGTATTGGTCACCTCTGCAATAACGCTGCGCAGAATATCGTCTGCGTCATAACACAGCCAGAAGGACACGGGATTGAACACATGCCCCAAGACACGCGGTTGGGCCAGCAATTCGATCCGCGCCGGATCAGCGATGTCATGCGCCACCAAAACGTCCCGCACCCATGCAGCCCCGCGCCCCTGCTTGGGCGGCCCGCCGTGGTCGCTATCCTGCAGTGACATCAGGTTCCCGCGATTCCGCGCGAACAGGGCCGGGGTTGTCACATCAGCCTCGGCATCCAGCAGCACATAGTCGATAGAATAGCGAAAGGCGTTTTTCGTCGCGCCCCGCCGCCCGTGATAGGTCTCACCGGCAATATGATCGACGGTGGTGCTCACTCTGCTGCCATCTCCAGCCGCTCGACCGCGTTCAGGGCGTGGACGACATCCAGCGCGCTGGACAATCCATCCTCGTGAAAGCCGTTTTTCATCCAGGCCCCGCAGAACCACGTGCGGTTCGACCCGTTCATGGCGGTCGCCGCCTCTTGTGCCGCCAGCGCCTCAAGATCGTAGACCGGATGACGCAATGTCACCTCGTCCCAGATCAGATCTTCCCGGATCGGGCGTTTTGAATTCAGGGTCACCATCATGTCGTCAGTCTTCAACCACGGCTGAAGCGAATTCATCCAATATGTCAGGTCAATTTCGCCGCCAGTGCGGTCGGCATCCTCTGAATAAACCCATGACGACCAGACCTGCCGCCGCTTGGGCATCAGTGATGTATCGGAATGCAGCACCACCCGGTTGGGCTGATAACGCACGGCGCCCAGCACCGATTTCTCAACCGCCGTTGCGTCGGATAACAGGCGCAGCGTGTCATCGGAATGCGTGGCAAACACCACCTCGTCAAACATCTCCCAATCGCCACCCTGCGCCTTAACTTCAACGCCCAATGGGCCGCGGCGGACCCCGGAAATGGGCGCGCCAAGACGCATGTCGACGCCACGGCGGAACATATCTGCGCCCAGACGGGTCACATACTCACGTGATCCACCCGCGACGGTGTACCATTGATGCTGGCCGGTCGCGCCAAGCAGCGCGTGATTGTCGAAAAACTTCATCATCGCATAGGCGGGGAAATCGAGGATTTTTTCCTTAGGCGTGGACCAGATCGCGCCGGAAAACGGCAGCAGGTAATGATCGCGGAAAAAGTTGCTCAGCTTCAGCTTGTGCATCAATTCGCCAATGGTCAGTGTCTCGTCCCGGCTGGCGTCCAACCCCTTGGCGTTGAACTTGAAGATATCGCGCACCATGCGCAGAAAACGCGGGCTGGCGATATTGCTGCGCTGGGCGAAAAGCGCGTCAAGACTGGCCAGACCATATTCCAGCTTGCCGCCTGCGAAGGACGCCCCAAAGCTCATATTGCTTTTGACAACCGGCACCTCAAGATGATCGAAAAGTGCCGTCAGGTTCGGATAATTGGCATAGTTGAACACTATAAATCCAGTGTCGACCGCCTGATCGCGCTTTGGTCCGGCCATCCGGGTGCGGGCATGTCCGCCCAACCGCTTTTCAGCCTCGAACAAAACAACGCGGTGATCCTTGGCCAACGCATGTGCGGCACCCATGCCTGAAATACCCGCCCCGATAACCGCTACTTTTCTGGGTGCGGATGTACTTGTCTCGAATGGCATTGATGGTCGCTCCGTTGTCCGGTCTTGAAGTTATTATTTCTTACGTAGCTTGGACTTGTCCGGATCAAACAGAAAAAATGCATGCGCACTGATCCAATCGTTAACGCGGCCCGTAAGAAGTGCATGTTGACCGAAAATAGTGTCCTCGCAAAAGCTGATGCGCCAGTTGTCATGCCACCCTATAGTGGGTCGGACATAATGACGTTTCGCAAATCGGGGGCGAAAAAGTTGACAGCCGAACAAGCGACCAAACGCATGGCCTGGGTCTTCCAGGTTTCTGCGGTCCGGGACAACAAGGACAAGGCAGCCTTTGCCGAACTCTTTGGATATTTCGCTCCACGCGTGAAGTCATTTTTGATGAAATCGGGGGCCAGCCCGGATCTGGCAGAAGAATGCACACAGGAGGTCATGGCGACCCTTTGGAACAAGGCCCACATGTTCGATCCGGCAAAGGCAAGTGTATCCACATGGATTTTCACGATCGCCCGGAACCGCAAGATCGATCTGCTGCGCAAGCAGAAGCGGCCAGAACCCGAAGACCTGCCATGGGGTCCCGAGCCGGAGCCTGATCAGGCCGACGCGATGGGACTACAACAAGAAACGGAACAACTCGGTCAGGCGCTTGCCGCACTGCCCGAAGAACAAAGGAAACTGATCGAAAAGGCCTATTACGGCGAATTGTCGCATAGCGAGATTGCCGCCGAAACCGGGCTACCATTAGGGACGATCAAATCGAGGATAAGGCTGGCGCTGGAACGGTTGCGCCATACGATGAAATGATGAGTGGTATGAAACAGATTAAGCATCACCTGACCGAACCCCTGTTGATGGGCTACGCAGCAGGCACCTTGCCGGAAGCATTCAACCTTGTGGTCGCGACACATATTTCCATGTGCGATGACTGTCGCGCGGCACTGGCCGAATACGAGGCCGTCGGTGGCGAGGTCATGGCAGATGTCGACCCGATTGATGTGGCCGAAGATGCGCTTGCCGCGACGATGGCCATGATCGAAAGCGGAACGCTGAACGAAAAGCCGGCCCCCGCACGGGTCAAAAACAGCATCTTCCCCGGTCCATTGCAGGATTACGTCCAAGGTGATTTGGACAGCCTGAAATGGCGCAAGGTTGGTGGTGGCGTCAGCCAGATGATCCTGCCCACGTCGAAAGATGCCAGCGTGCGCCTGCTGCGGATCCCTGCGGGGACTGCCGTGCCTGATCACGGTCACCGGGGCACAGAACTGACGCTGGTGCTGCAGGGTGCTTTCGTCGATGACGAAGACAGGTTCGCTGCCGGTGACGTCGAGGTCGCTAACGAAGATCTTCAGCACACACCGGTTGCGGAGGAAGGGATGGATTGCATCTGCCTCGCGGCAACTGACGCACCCCTGAAATTCAGCGGCCTGCTGCCGCGTATCGCGCAAAAATTCGTGCGCATCTAAGAAATTCCCAAGGCCACTCATCAGGCCCCGGTTCGTCCGGGGCCTTTTTTTGTGCCGCGTCATCTGGTGTGGCGGCCAAACCCGACCTGTCGCGCTGTCTTGTCGTCGCGATTTGCAAAGACCTGTCTTCCCGGTCAGGGTGCATTGGTTTAGCGGCTGCCCGTTGGCTCGTTCCGCACAAGGGAGATGGTAAAGATGAAATCGCAAGCGCGGGTGGTTGTCATTGGTGGGGGGATTGCCGGATGTTCGACCCTTTATCATCTGACGCAGGAAGGTTGGGCCGACGTCGTGCTGGTCGAGCGCGATGAATTGACAAGTGGCACCACATGGCATTCGGCAGCCCAAGTGACGAATTTCGGGATGAACCAGACGATGGTCGGCCTGAAGTCTCACTCAATTGCTCTTTACAAGGCGCTGTCAGAGGACCCGGAGTATCCGATCAATTATCACCATGCCGATGGTGGTATCCGGCTGGCCAACACCGCCGCCCAAATGGATGGCTATCGTCACTTTGCATCCATGGCCAAGGGCATGGGTGTTGAATTCGAAGTGATTGATGCGGCCGAATGCGCGCGCCGCCACCCCTTGATTTCGACCGACAATCTGCTGGGCGGTCTGTGGGATCCATTGGATGGTGACATTGATCCGGCACAATTGTGCCAGGCGCTGGCACGTCGCGCGCGCCTGGCCGGTGCTGAAATCTATCGCCACACGGCAGTGACCGATCTGATCCAGAAGCCCGACAATAGCTGGGTCGTCCAAACGGAGCACGGGACAATTGAATGCGATATCGTGGTCAACGCCGCCGGTTATCGGGTGAACGAGATTGGCGCGATGATGGGCGTCCATCACCCCGTGGTGTCCATGGAGCATCAGTATTTCCTGACCGAAGACATCCCCGCGATCAAGGAAGCGGGTCACAGGATGCCTCTGCTACGCTGTCCAATCTCGGACTATTATTGCCGACAGGAAAAGAATGGTCTGCTGGTCGGGTTTTACGAGCAGGACTGCAAGACATGGGGCATGGATGGTATCGACCCGCATTTTACAAACGCGCTCTGTCCCGATGACCTCGACCGGGTGACAGATGTGCTGGAAGGGGCCTTTGCCCGTATGCCCGCGCTAACAGAAACCGGCATTCATACGGTCGTGAATGGCCCGATCACCTATACGATCGACGGTGCGCCGCTGGTTGGCCCGATCCCGGGCAAGCGTAATGCATTCTGTATCATCGGGCTGCGTGCAGGTCTCGGTGAAGGTGGCGGTCATGGATGGTTGCTGGCACAGCAGATTGTGCATGGTGAGGCGTGTTATGACACTTGGTGCATTGACCCACGCCGTTTTACCGGACACGCCAATGTGGAACTCACGGCGCTGAAGGCGGTAGAGGATTATCAGAACGAGTTTCGCTTCCACTTCCTCCATGAACACCGGCCCGCCGGGCGCCCTGCCAAGACAACGCCACTGACCCCCGTACTGGCGGCTGAGGGCGCAGCATTTTCGGTGGTCAACGGGTGGGAACGTGTCGACTACATCAAACCCGCACCTGATTTCCACGAAACCCATGGGTTCCGATTTAACGAAGTATTTGATGTAGTGGCCCGCGATGTCGTAGCGATCCAAGGCTCTGCCGGGATTTGCGAGGTGAGCGGCTTCAACCGTTTCGCGCTGACGGGCAGCGGTGTGCATGATTTTCTGGATCGTATGATCTGTGGCCACGTTCCACGGTCGGTCGGCCGCGTTGGCCTGGGTTATCTTTTGAACCATGACGGGATGCTGAAGGCCGAAGCCACGATTGCAAATCTGCCGGATGGCGAAGTCTGGTACGGATCGGCCGCCGCGTCAGAGTTTCACGATATGGATTGGTTGCAGATGCATCTGGGTCCCGACAACAACGTGCAGATCCAGTCACTGACCAACGACTACACAGCGCTTGTTCTGGCCGGGCCACGATCACGCGATATCCTGAGCGCTGTCAGTCGCGAGGACTGGTCGGCGGATGCGTTCCCTTGGCTGCGTGTGCGTCGCTGTTTTGTCGGTATTGCCCCGGCAGTGGTGATGTCGGTCAGTTTTTCCGGCGAACTGGCCTACGAGATTCACGTACCGAATAATCAGCTTTATGCAGCATGGCTGGCTTTAGGCGCCGCAGGTGCGGATCACGGCCTGCATGTTTTTGGTGCGCGGGCGGTGGAATCAATGCGGCTGGAGAAAGGGTATCTGCATTGGAAGGCTGACATTCTGACCGAGTTTGATCCGTTTGAAACCGGTCTTGATCGTTTCGTGCGGTTGGACAAGGGCCCGTTCATCGGGCGTGATGCGCTGCGCCAGCGCCAGCAGAATGGACCGCACCGCAGGCTGGTCACACTGCGGATTGATGCTGATGTTGCCCCGGCACATGCCGGGTCATCGGTCGTCCTGAACGACGGGGTTGTGGGCACCGTCACATCCGGTGACTGGGGGCACAGGGTCGGAATGAACCTTGCCTACGCCTTTGTAGAGCCAGAGTTTTCCACCATCGGGACTGCGTTGAACGTCGACATTGTCGGCGCGCCGACGCCTTCTGTTGTGATTGCGTCCGGTCCCTATGATCCCCAGAATTCGCGTGTCAGGGCTTGATCGCACCCGTCATTGCTAAGCGTAGATTTTATTTGGAACGGTTGTGGTTGGTGGGCTAGCCTTCCCTTACGTCACTCGCATCTTGCGAGGACGCTAGGGAGGACAATCAATGACAGACCGTATGCGTTTTGGTATTTTTCTGGCTCCGTTTCACAAGCCCGGGATCAACCCCACACTCGCGCTGGAGCAAGACCTCGAACTGGTTCAATGGCTCGACCGATGTGACTATGACGAGGTGTGGTTTGGCGAGCATCACTCTGCCGGGTCCGAGATTTCGGCCAGCCCCGAGATCATGATCGCCACCGCAGCACCACGTACACGCCGCATCAAACTCGGCACCGGCGTGGTGTCCGTCAGCTATCACAACCCTTTATGGGTGGCCGAAAAAATCGTGCAGCTTGATCATCTGACGCGCGGTCGCGCGATGCTTGGCCTCGGGCCGGGGTCACTGCCCACAGACGCCGCCATGATCGGGCTCAGCCAGAAAGACACGCGCGGTCTGCTCGCCGACGGGCTCGATATCATCACCCGACTCTTGCGCTCGGACGAGCCAGTGAATTTCGAAAACGACCGCTGGATGCTGAAGGACGCGCGCCTGCATCTGCGCCCCTATTCCAATTTCGATCTGGCCACCGCCGCCGTCGCCTCGCCCACCGGGCCAAAACTGGCGGGCAAATACGGCACCGGCCTGATCTCCATCGGGGCAACAACGGCCGCCGGGTTCGACGCACTCGCCCTGCATTGGGACGTGATCGAGGAAGAGGCGAAGCACTACAAACAAAAGGTCGACCGGTCCAAATGGCGGCTTGTCGGGCTGTGCCATATCGCCGAAACCGCCGAACAGGCCCGCCGCGACGTGGAATACGGGATTGAACATTGGTTCAACTACTTCCAGGAAATCGCCGCCTTCCCGCAAATGTCGATGCCCGGGCAGAACGCCAAGGAAATGATCGATTTCATCAACGATAGCGGCTTCGGCGCGATTGGTACGCCCGAGATGTGCAAAGCCCAGATCGACCGGCTCTGGAAACAGTCCAACGGCGGCTTCGGCGCCTACCTGATGCTGGCACATAACTGGGCGAATTTCGACGCGACCAGGAAATCCTATGACCTGATCGCCCGCGAAGTCTTCCCCCATTTCCAGGGCCAGCACATGTCAACGATGAACGCAGCGGTGCGCGCGCAAAAGATGCGGCCGGAACTGGCCGAAATCCACGCCAAGGCCGTGGAAACGGCGCAGGAAAAATACGCAGCGGAAAAAGAAGGGCGGAAGGCGTCAGAACCCGCCGAATAGCGGCAGGGCAGAACCTGCGCCGCGTTAATCCCCGTGGCGCAGCAGCCGCTGTTTCTGGCGACCCCAGTCGCGCTTGGCCTCGGTCGCCCGTTTATCGTGGTTTTTCTTACCCTTGGCCGTCGCGATCTTCAGCTTCACCAGACCACGGTCGTTGAAATACATCACCAGCGGCACCAGCGTCATGCCTTCACGCTTGGTCGCATTCCACAGCCGTGACAGCTCTTTGCGGCTCACCAGCAGCTTGCGCTTACGCCGTTCCTCGTGGCCGAACATGGCCCGGTCATAAGGGGCGATATAGGCATTGGTCAGCCACAACTCCCCGTCATCGACCGATGCATAACTGTCGGCAATATTCGACTGCCCGATGCGCAGCGATTTGACCTCGGACCCGGTCAGGATGATACCCACCTCGATATCGTCCTCGATGGCAAAGTCGTACCGGGCACGCCGGTTCTCGGCGATGACTTTGTAGTTTTTGTTTTCGGGTTTCTTGGCCATAGTTGGGCTGAAATAGGCGATGGGCGACGGGCGCACAAGGTCCGGTCGCCTGTGGAGCAGGAAAAGGGAAGATCGGGTGTTCATTCAAATTGCCCTTGGCACCGCATTGATGCTGCTTTCAATCATGATCGCAGGGGTCAGCTTCTGGCTGATGGAAATCTGGCTGATGCGCTACCGCCCCTGGCTGACACGCGAACCACACCGCCCCAAGCTGATCATTGTTCTGTGCGTCGCGGCTGTCTGGATCACGCTGCAAATGACCGCAGGGGTCTGGCTCTGGGCGCTGACGATGCTGGGCCTCGGTGTGTTCGACACGATGGAACTGTCGGTCTATTTCGCCCTTGTCGCCTTTACCACGCTGGGGTTTGGTGACGTTCTGCTGCCTGTCGAATGGCGGCTTTTGGGCGGCATGGCGGCAGCCAACGGCCTCCTGAACATCGGTCTGGTCACGGCTTTGCTGGTCGAGGCTTTGCGCCAGGTCCGCCTGCAACAGCTTGAGATGCTGAAAGGCGAGACGTGAACGTTCCCATCCTCGACAACCGCACCGCCCGGCACCTGTTTCTGGCACGGCACGGGCTGGCGACCCGTCCGTCCGGCCCCGGCAAGGGCGCAGACCTGAAAGGTGTGATCGACAATCTGGGTTTCGTACAGGTCGACAGCGTCAACACCTTCGCCCGCGCCCATGATCTGATCCTGTGGTCGCGGCGGCAGCAATACCGGCCCAAGGCGTTGCAACACTTGTTGCACCGCGACCGGCAGGTCTTCGAACATTGGACCCATGATGCGTCCATCATCCCCATCGAAAGTTTCGCCCATTGGCGGCTACGCTTTCAACGCGATGCGGTGCGGATGGAGGAACGCTGGAAGGAATGGCGGCGCGGCGATTTCACGGCCAAGATCGACGCTGTTCTGCGCCGGATCGCCGATCACGGGCACTGCACCTCCGGTCAGGTGGGCGAGGGGGAGGAGCGCGGATCAGGCGGCTGGTGGGACTGGCACCCGTCCAAGACAGCGCTCGAATATCTGTGGCGGTCCGGTCAGGTCTCGGTCGTGCGCCGCGACGGGTTTACCAAGGTCTATGACCTGACCGAACGGGTGATCCCGGCGGACCATCTCAACCGGCGGCATCACCCTGAAGAGACAATCGACTGGTGCTGCACCGGCGCGCTGGACCGGCTCGGTTTCGCCACCAGCGGTGAGTTGGCGGCGTTCTGGGATCACATCACCCCGGCCGAGGCCAAGGCGTGGTGCACCACAGCCCTGGCCGATCACCGGATCATTGAGGTCGACGTAGAAGGCGTGGACGGCAAACTGCGTCGATCCTTCGCCTGGCCGGACGTGATGGATCTGAACGTCGGCACGCCGACACCACGCCTGCGCATCCTGTCCCCCTTCGACCCCGCCCTGCGGGACCGGAAACGGGCCGAACGGCTGTTCGGCTTCCACTACCGGATCGAAATCTTCGTCCCCGAAGCCAAGCGGAAATACGGCTACTACGTCTTCCCGGTCATGGAAGGCGACCGGCTGATCGGGCGGATCGACATGAAACGCGAGGACGGGGTTCTGGCCATCCGCGCCTTCTGGCCAGAGCAGGGCGTGCGGATGGGAACCGGACGCGTGCAGGCGCTGGAAACAGAACTGGAGAGGGCGGCGGTGTTTGGTGGGTGTGAGGGGGTTAGATTTTATGAGGGATGGTTACGGCAGGATAGGTGAAATCACTCACCCCACACTTGCCTCGCAAATCAACTCCGGCGAAAATCGCCAGTAGTTGTTTATAACTGATCACGATGTACATTCAGCGGTCCTAATTTCGGTATAGCCGGGAGAATTTTTAGCACTTTTGATAGGATCGCGTGCTAAATCTCAAATCTCTTTCCAGTAATCTGTTGCGGTCCAGCCTGTAAGTTCTTGCGCTTTCAGTAGGCCAACAACTTCATCAGAAATGAAAGGTGGCAGCTTGTAACGAACATCGTACCATGCCGCCCTACCAATGATTAGATCTTTGCGAACGGCGAGTTTTTTTCGACCTTCACCTCGCAATATCTGCCAAAGATAATGTGGCGAGTTGGTCATTGGCTTTACACCACCTAAGGCGGGACTGATTGCATCAATTGATGTACAAATGCGCCAGAAATAAAATGGTTTATTAATCAACATGCCTTTTTGATCATACAACTCGAATGGCAAAAACTGATGCACATCAGCTTCAACGCTCTCGATGACATCTTTGAACTTTTGGCCAACTGCATTCGCATTTGGTATGCCAACGTGACCTGAATAATCCCAATCCGCGCTGCCATTGGTTAGCTGCATCTTCTTTGGTACGAGGTCAGCGTTATATGGGAAACTCAACTGCCGGTCTTCCGACTTTGGCGCTTTGGATATAATCCAGTCAACTCTATGTTTGCTTTCAGTCTGGTTCTTCCACTCCTTAAAGCGCGCGTATTTCGCAGTTTCTTCCTCTCCAAACGGCACCGCTTCGACAGTTTTTGATGGGGTATGTGCGTGATCACCTGAAATCGTAATGGCCATTAAGCATCTCCAAACATCAAGTTAGTATTTCTGATCAGGCTTGATCTTTGCCGCACCCATCTTCTCTGACGCGTCGGCATCCACAAGCCCCGTTATGATGGAAAGCACCCGCCGTCCGCCAAACCTTAACAGTCGTTAACCCATCCAACCGCGCGCGCCGTTAATCCCGCAAAAGGCCGAAAAAGTGCCCGACGCTTTGCCGACGCAAATCCGACGCGATGCCGACCGCACATTTCCCAGCAAAATATGGTGTTAACCAATGATTCGGCGCAAATGACGAAAATCACCGTACGGTGGGGGCCACGCAACGCGCGGTCGGTGCCGACGCGGCCCCTTCCCGGATCAGTTCAACAACCCCGCATGCACCATCGCCGCGCGGATCTTGTCCTTGGTGCTGTCCATCAGCCCGGTCAGCGGTGACCGCACCTCGTCACTGCACAATCCCAGCAGCGACATGCCATATTTCGCACCCACAAGCCCCGGTTCAGTGAACACCGCCTCGTGCAGCGGCATCAGCCGGTCAAGCTGGGTCAGCGCGGTGGCATAGTCGCCCGCAAGCGTGGTTTCCTGAAACTCGGCCAGCAGTTTCGGCGCGATATTGGCAGTGACTGAAATACAGCCCGACCCGCCATGGGCGTTGTATCCAAGGGCCGTTGCATCCTCGCCAGAAAGCTGAATGAAATCAGGGCCACAGGTCATCCGCTGCGTGGGCACGCGGCTGAGGTCCGCGGTCGCATCCTTGACCCCGATAATCATCTCGTGCTTGGCCAATTCGCCCATCGTTTCTGGCGTCATGTCGATGACCGACCGGGGCGGGATGTTGTAGATGATGATCGGCAGACCGCACTCGGCGGCGGCCATGAAATGGGCAATCAACCCGCGCTGGGTCGGCTTGTTGTAATAGGGGGTCACGACCAATGCGGCATCGGCCCCGGCGCTTTTCGCCGCCTGCACCAGCCGCACGGTTTCAGCCGTGTTGTTGGACCCGGCCCCGGCGATCACAGGGATACGCCCTGCCGCCTCATTCACAACGATTTCAACGACCTGATCATGCTCTTCATGGGTCAGCGTCGGGCTTTCGCCAGTCGTTCCCACCGGCACCAGCCCGTGCGAGCCTTGCTCCACATGCCAGTTCACCAGTTTTTTCAGCGTGTCCACGTCAACTTTGCCGTTGCTAAACGGCGTGACGAGGGCGGGGAGTGATCCCTTGAACATGGCACGCTTCCTTTTCGTTTGATGGCTTGAATCGCCGTGGTAAAATCGCGCGGACCCTAGCCACCTTTCTGCCGATTGCCAAGTTTGTGAGTTGTTATTGGAAGGGCTTGGGTTACCTTACGAACAAAACAGGCAGTGCGGTGACATTCATGCGAATTCTGACCTTTGCTTTTGTGGCCGCCATTGTCGCAGGTCCGGCCGCATCGCAGGACGTCGACCCGGCCGATATCGCCGCCATCAGGGCCGCTGACCAAAGCTGGGGGCAGGCCTATGAACTGGCGGCCGAGGCTGATCCGGTCACCACAGATGTGCTGACATGGATGCGTCTGCGCCGTGGTGATGCCACGCTTGACGAATACCTGACCTTCTTTGCAAAGCGTCCCGATTGGCCAAGCCAAGACCGCTTGCGCGCCGCGGGTGAGTTGCAGATTGAAGACGATGCTGATCCCGCCGAGGTGTTGGCGTTCTTTGGGGATATAACGCCACAAACGGGCGAAGGTGCCGTGACCTTCGCCAAGGCATTGATCACAAATGATAAAGAGGAAGAGGCTGAGGCGGCGTTGCGCACGGTCTGGCTCGAAAGCCGCCTGACCGATGACGGCCACAAGGCCATGATTGATGCGTTCGGCGCGGAACTGGCCCCGTACCATGTGGCTCGCACCGATGCGCTTTTGTGGCGCGGACGTACCACCGATGCCGCGCGCACGCTGCGGTTGCTGGAGCCGGATCAACAGGCACTTGCCCGCGCCCGCATCGGTTTCATCAATCGCTCGGCCAGTATTCCGAAACTTCTGGCGGCTGTCCCGGCAGAGTCCCGGGAAGATGCCGGGCTGGCCTATGCCCGTTACAACTGGCTGGCCGGGCAGGGACGGCGCAGCGATGCCGTCAAGATCCTGATGGACCGGTCTACCAGCCGCGCATCATTGGGTGAACCGTTTCGCTGGTCCGGCTGGCGCCGGTCGCTGGCGCGCTGGGAAATGCGCGAGGGGCGGGCACAACAGGCCTATGATCTGGCATCCCGCCATTACCTGACGGACGGCGCCGCCTTTGCCGATCTGGAATGGCTGTCGGGCTACATCGCCCTGACTTATCTGGGTGATCCCGTGCAGGCTCTTGATCATTTTGAGACGGCGGCAGCGTCTGTCGAAACGCCTATTTCCAAGGGCCGGATGCACTACTGGATCGGTCGCACTCATGAGGTGATGGATGCCCCCGCTCTGGCGGCTGCAGCTTATGCCGTCGCCGCCGAACACCAGACAGGATTCTACGGCTTGCTGGCCGCAGAAAAGCTGGGCCGCTCGCTTGATCCGATCTGGGCGCAGACCCCGATTGTCCCGCAATCGGATGTTTTCGCGCAGGACCTGACCAAAGCGGCGTTTTTGTTGTTGGAATCCGGTCAGCGCGGACATGCGGTGACATTCTTTGCCGAACTTGGCGCGACGCTGGAGCCGGGTGCGTTGGCGCAGGTCGGTGCTGCGCTGGATGAGATGGATGAGCAGTATTACACCCTGCTCTTGGGCAAGCGGGCCGTAAGGCGAGGCGTGATCGTACCGCAAAACTATTTCCCAATGCATGATCTGGCGCAGATGGATTTGCCGGTTGCCCCGGCCTTGGCCCTGTCGATTGCCCGCCGCGAAAGTGAATTCAACATCGCCATCGGCAGCCCGGTCGGCGCGCTGGGACTGATGCAGTTGATGCCAGCAACGGCGGAAGAGGTGGCTGGATTTCTTGATCTGCCCTACTCTAGGGCCCGCTTGACCACGGATTGGGAATACAACGCCACGCTGGGTGCCAAATACCTGTCGGTTCTGGAGGAAGAGTTTGGCGACTCTCCGGTCATGATCGCGGCGGGCTATAATGCAGGCCCGAGCCGCCCGCTGTCCTGGATGCGGGAACGTGGCGACCCTCGCTTAGGCGAAATGGATGTGATCGACTGGATCGAACATATCCCGTTTCGCGAGACCCGGAATTACGTAATGCGTGTGACCGAAAGCATCCCGATTTATCAGGCACGGGTGAGCGGAGAGACAGGCCCCATTGCACTCACCAAGATGCTGGTGGGGGTCAAGCCGCTGTTGCGTCCACGTGCGCGCCCACTGCCGCAGGTGGTAGGCGACGCCCCCAGCGTACGTCCGATTGCCCGGCCGGAGCGGGTATCAGGCGGCTAGACCGTTTTCTGACGGGCCCGCCAGAGCGTGAACAGCCCCGCACCGACAACGATTGCACCTCCTAAGGCGACGTTCCAGCGCAGTGCTTCACCAAAGATCATGAGCCCGATGGCACTGGCAAAGACCAGTTGCAAATAGGCAAAAGGCTGTACCGCGCTGGCCTCTGCGACCTCGTAGGTTTTGATCAACAGCCAATGCCCTGTCGCCCCGGTGATGCAAAGCGCGCCCATCCAGTACCAATCTGTCAGGATCATGGGTTCCCAAAACCATAGGCCCACAGCGGTCATCACCACCGCCCCCACCGTCCCGGTCCAGAAGAACGATGTCGCTGTGCTGTCCTTGCGGGCGGCATAGCGTGTCAGCAGCCCGTAAAGGGCAAACATCAGCGCCGCCGCAAGCGGGATTACCGCAGCCGGTGCAAAGACCGCAAAGCCGGGCTGCAGAATGACCAGAACGCCGACAAAGCCGATCGCGATAGCGACCCAGCGCCGCCAGCCGACTGTTTCGCCAAGGACCGGACCCGACAGTGCCGCGATCAACAGCGGATAACAGGCAAAGATCGCATGGCTTTCCACCAGCCCCAGATAGACAAAACCAGTGACCATCACGCAGATTTCCGTGGCAAGAAGGACGCCGCGCGAGATCTGGAGAATGGGTTGTTTCGTGGCTGCCGCCGCCCGCACCGAACCCGATTGTCGTGTCGCGATGGTGATGACAAAGGCAGCAAAGAACCAGTACCGGATCATGACGATCATCAGCACGTTGTAATTGCTCGCCAAATGCTGTGAGATACCGTCCTGCACCGCAAAAACGAATGTCGTCGCGATCATCAAAAGGATGCCAAGGCGCGTGTTACTCTGCATCGGGCATCAATGCGCGCGTCATATGCCGTTTGCGTCCGTAACCGGGGGAGCGGCTGACGGTGAAACCCGCTGCCTCCAGGCTGCGCCTGATGTGCCCGGCGGCGCTATAGGTGGCTGCAGTCCCGCCCGGTTTGGTGTGCTGGCCGACGGCTTTCAGCAGGTCAGGTTCCCAGAGTTCCGGGTTCTTGGCGGGCGAGAAGCCGTCGAGGAACCAGGCATCCGCCTTCTGTGTCCACGCAGGCAGCGTCTGTCGCGCATCGCCGGTGATCACATGCAGGACCGGCCCTTCTGAGAGGTGTACAGGTCCAGCGTTCGGTGTCCATTCCGCCAACAAAGTTTTGGCGTAGGGCGCCAAGTCAGCAAAATGATACAGCGCATCTGCCATATCCTGCAGCGCCATCGGAAACGCCTCGAACGAGGTGAAGTGCAGCGCGCCGGGCCGCCCGGCCTCCACCCATGCCGCCCATGTGACCAGCAGGTTCAGCCCGGTACCAAACCCCAGCTCTGCAATCTGAAAATCACCACCAAACCGCGCAGGTAGGTCATTGCCCGCCAGAAACACATGCCGCGTCTCGGCCAACCCATTGTCGAGCGAATAATAAGGGTCGTCGAACGCGGTTGCGATCGGCACACCATCCCGCCAGTCGAGTTTTGCTGTCTGGTCTGCCATCCGCCCATGCCCTAAGGATGCGGCTATCTTTGGGCGTTGGGACGCGGAATGGCAACGGCAGATGTGACAGTGATGGGGGCGGGCATTTTCGGCCTGTCGGTGGCCTATGCCTGCGCGCAGCGCGGTGCACGTGTGCGGGTCATCGACCCCAATGGCGTGGCGGCGGGTGCCAGCGGCGGACTGGTCGGTGCGTTGGCCCCGCATGTGCCGGAAAACTGGAACGCCAAGAAGGCGTTTCAGTTCGAAAGCCTGATCATGGCCGAAGGATTCTGGGCTGGTGTTGAAGCCTTGACCGGGGCTGATGTGGGCTATGCGAGAACCGGCCGATTGCAGCCGTTGGCGGATGAACGTGCGGTTGATTTGGCGCGCGCGCGGGCTCTGTCGGCGGCAGAGCTGTGGCAGGGCAAGGCAGCGTGGGAGGTTATTTCGGCAGTGGAAGGCACATGGGTGCCGCCGTCACCAACCGGGCTGGTGATCCGGGATACGTTGTCGGCGCTGATCCACCCGCGCAACGCGACACGCGCGCTTGCTGATGCGGTTGTGGCCTTGGGCGGTGAGGTCACGCACGCCGGACCCGCGCAGGGACAGGTGGTCTGGGCCACAGGCTGGGACGGCTGCAAGGAAATCGGGGGTAACGGTGTCAAGGGGCAAGCCGCCCTGTTGGATTACGATGCCGCAGGCCAGCCTCAGCTTTTCGCCGATGCATTGCATATCATTCCGCATGGCAACGGTACGGTCGCAGTCGGATCAACGTCAGAGCGTGTGTTTGACGACCCCAGCAGTACCGATGAGGCGCTGGATGACGTGCTTGAACGGGCCTTTGCGGCCTTTCCCATACTCGCCGATGCGCCGGTCATTGAGCGCTGGGCAGGGGTGCGCCCGCGCAGCCGCAGCCGCGCCCCGGTGTTGGGCCATCATCCGGTGCGGCCGGGGGCATTTGTCGCCAATGGTGGGTTCAAGATCGGGTTCGGCATGGCTCCGAAAGTCGGCGAGGTGATGGCCGACCTTCTGCTGGATGGGCGGGATACGATACCTGATGATTTCCGCGCCGCACCGGGCTGATATCTACTTGCCCAGCCGGTTTCGCGATTTCTGGTAAAGGCGTTTGTTGCGGGCGACGAAATCTTCAATCAGGCCGCTGATCCAGTGGTTTCCCCTGCGGCGCAGATAAATGAACCCGGCAAAGGCACCAAAACTTGCGCCGATCGCATTGATGATCAGATCAAGCATCGTGTCGTCCAGCCCGGTTTTCTGCATGTTCAGACCGAACCAACTGTCCATGGCAAACTCGAACACTTCCCACATGGTACCGACCATGACGCCAACGCAAAACGCGATGAACGCCATGGCGAACGGGGGTGCTGCGTAGCGGTCACCCTCAAACAGCATGAAAACGAAGAGAAAGCCGATCAGGCCAAACCCGATAGAGGACGCGCCATGCAAGGCGATATCCCACCACCAGACACGTTCATAAAAATCAAACAGCTCGCCCATGAACACGCTGGCAAAAATAAAGATCGTGGTGGCGACGACGAATGGGACCGGTAGCGAGATGTCCAGTCGTGATGCCAGAAAGGCTGGTGCAACGGCCAAGGCCAATGTCGCGATCGCGACAAAGCTGAGTTCCCACAGCCCAAAGACAAGCGCGGTGAGCGATGTGAGCAGCAAGATGCCCCACAAGATCGCGATAATCCGGCTTTGTCCGAACAGTTGCCCACCCGGCATGATACAGACCCTTTCCTTTTTCTTCTGCCGCCCCCATTTGTTCGGCATGTATCACTCAGATAAAAGCCTTCGGGTCGCCAGTTACAATATCCGCAAGGCCAAAGGTTTGGATCGCCGCCGTGATCCGATGCGGATTCTGAACGTTCTGAACGGGTTGGAGGCAGATGTGATCGCCTTGCAAGAGGCGGACAGGCGGATGGGCGCGCGCCCGTCGGTCCTGTGCCGCAGCATGATCGATGCCGAGACGGATTTTGAGGTGGTCCCAGTCGCCAGGAACGATGTCAGTCTGGGTTGGCACGGCAATGCGGTTCTGGTGCGCAAGGGGATGCCTTATGGCAAGGTCACCCATATCGACCTGCCGGGGTTAGAGCCGCGCGGGGCGGTGCGCGTCGATCTGCCCAGGTTCAGTCTTGTTGCCACGCATTTGGGTCTGATGCGGCGGCACAGGGCGGGTCAGTTGCGCGCCATCGCCAGAGCGGTGGAGGGGTGTTCACATGCTGTGGTGGCCGGTGATTTCAACGAATGGTCCCCACATAAGGGGCTCGAAGTATTGGATGCGTTTGACATTCATGCGCCCGGCCACAGTTTCCACGCCGCCCGGCCGATTGCGGCGCTGGACCGGATCGCTGTGTCACCGGGGCTGGTGGTGCGCAAGGCCGGAGTTGTGCAGGAGGGGCCGGCCCGACATGCATCCGACCACCTGCCGATCTGGGCTGACATTGCCTGAGCGCACGAAAATTCCAGAATTTTCGTGGTGCCACAGAATTTCGAGAAATTCTGTCTACCCGGCCTCTGCAATCATGCATTGCCGCCCGTCCGGTCCCCTGACCCATACCTGCCCCGCCTTCCAGCACAACGTTGCGGTTTCGTGATGCATGAGCGGGGCTGTCGCGCGATAGCTGAAATGGCTCAGACTGCCCAACTGCCGCGCGGCCAAGCCAATTAGCAGGTGGGCCAGTAACGGGCCATGCACCACCAACCCGTCATAACCTTCGACATTGCGGGCATAGGTTTCATCGTAATGGATGCGGTGCCCGTTGAAGGTCAGCGCAGAGTAACGAAAGAGCAGCGTGCTGTTGAAATCGAATGTCTCGGCATGGGTTTCGTCGGTTTGTGCCTGTGGCGGTGCGGTTGCTGTTCCATCCTCGCGATAGACCAGTTCCTGCCGCTCTGTCAGGGCCAGGGTGCCGCGTTGTTTGATGTCATGTTTCAGGGTCACAAAACCCAAAGGGCCGGATCGTCCCTGTTTGCGGGTCACGGCCTCAATCGTGCTGGCGCGTTCGGCCTTGATCCCCGCCAGAAGCGGGCGGTGAAACGTCAGACTACCCGCCGCCCACATCCGCCGCGGCAAGCCAAGGTCTGGGATGAAACCGCCTGTAGCGGGATGACCATCGCGCCCCAGATGGGCTGGCGGTTGCGGATCCCAGAAATAGATCTGGTGAAAGAAGGGCGGCATTGGATCGCCTGTTCGCAGGTCAGGTGTATGCCCGAACGTGGCCTGCAGCGCATGGGCGCGGGCTATGTCAAAAGGATCGCTTCGGGTCTGGGATCGGTTGTGATTGTCGTGCATGATCAAAGCGTAAGCGGAATGAAAGGCGCGCGCAAATGCCCCAATTGTCAGATTTGGACCATATTGTGCTGACCGTTGCCGATCTGGAGCGGACGGTGGCGTTTTATCGCGATGTGTTGGGGATGGTGCCTGAACATTTCCGTCCGGCGGACGGTACAACACGCTGGGCGCTGAAATTTGCTGCGCAGAAAATCAACCTGCATCCGGCGGATGGCCCCTTCGATCCCAAGGCGGCGGTGCCGCAACCAGGGTCTGCTGACCTTTGCTTTTTGTCCGATGCGCCGCTGGATGAATGGCAGGTCCATTTCGACAAGGCGGGCGTAGCCATCGAAGAAGGCCCTGTCGCCCGGACGGGCGCGACAGGGCCGATCATGTCGCTTTATATTCGTGATCCTGATGGCAATCTGATCGAGGTGTCGCAGCGCGCTTAGGGTCCGGACCCTAGGTCATGGTGCGCAACTCATCCATCAACTCGGTCAGCAGCTTGATGTAAAGCTCTCCAGTCAGTTTGCCGTTCTCGTCGAATTCCTTGCTGGAATTTGCCACCAGCACCTCGGGTCCCTGCAGGATGCGCGGGCGAAAGGCCATCATGGCGAGGCGAAGGGAAAATTGTGACCTCTCGCCACCTGCGCGGCCTGCAGCGGCAGACATGATCGCCAGCGGCTTGTCTTTCCACGGCCCGCCCTTGGTTCGGCTGACCCAGTCGAGCGCGTTCTTCAGGGACCCGGAAATCGCCTTGTTGTATTCCGGAGTAGAAATGATGACGGCATCCGCAGCTGCAATCTGATCGGCCAGCGTTTGCACGGCGGCGGGAATGCCTGACGCCTCTTCAAGATCGCCGTTATACAGCGGGAAGTTGATGTCCCCTTCGATGAAGGTGTCGGCGTTAAAGATTTCAGCGGCGTTGCGCATAAGCATGGTGTTGGTCGACGCCTTGCGGAGCGAGCCGGAGATGCCAAGCAGGGTGGTCATGATTGGTCCTTTCGATGTTTGGAACAGACCTAACGCGAATGTCTGATTGCGCAACCCGAACAGTTCGCACATGATCCCTGCAAAATCGCAAAAGGGGGGCGGCAGTGATCCGGCACGGTGGTAAAATTCTGAGCGATCAACTGGTCAGGTTGGGCGTGCGCCGTGTGTTTTCGGTGCCGGGGGAAAGCTTTCTTGCCGCTCTCGATGGGCTTTATGACAGTTGCATCCAGAACGTTGTTTGCCGGCAGGAAGGCGGGGCTGCGATGATGGCTGAGGCTTATGGCAAGATGACGGGCCAGCCCGGTGTCTGCTTTGTCACGCGCGGGCCGGGGGCGACGAATGCCAGTGCGGGTATCCATATCGCCATGCAGGACAGCACGCCGATGGTGTTGTTCGTGGGCCAGATCGATAATCGCCATACTGATCGCGAGACATTTCAGGAGGTGGATTATCGCGCCATGTTTGGCGGTCTGGCCAAATGGGTGGCGCAGGTGGATCATACCGACCGTCTGCCGGAATATATCGGCCGCGCGTTTCGTGTGGCCATGTCGGGTCGACCCGGGCCGGTTGTGCTGGCGCTGCCTGAAAACATGCTGAGCGCCAGTGCCGATGTGTCCGATTTGCGGCTGCCGGAGGTGTTGCACCCGATGTCCGCCGATGTGACGCAGGCGATCATGCACGCGCTTGCCCAATCGCTGAAACCGCTGGTGGTGGTCGGTGGCCCGCATTGGAGCCGCGAAGCGCAGGCCCATCTGCAGGCCTTTGCCGAAACGCAGGGTGTGCCGGTGGCTGCCGGGTTCCGCCGTCAGGATTACATGGACAATCACCATGCGCATTACGTGGGTGACCTGAATGTGGGGGTGAACCCGAAGCTGGCGGCCCGCGTGCGCGAGGCCGATACGCTGATGCTGCTGGGCACCCGGTTTGGTGACATCGAAACGCAAGGTTACACGCTGGTTGATCCGGCTGATCCTGCCAAGACGATCGTGCATGTCCATGCCGACCCCAATGAGCTGGGCCGCGTTTATGCGCCAGATATTGCCGTTGCCGCCACGGCGCCCACGGTGCTGAAACATCTGGCCGATGCAGGCGCCGCAGGCAACTGGGCCGACTGGACATCGGACGCCCGCGCCGATTACGAGGCTTGGGTGACACCGCAGGAAAGCCCCGGCGATCTGAAACAGGAAGAGGTGATCCGGTGGTTGTCTGACAACCTGCCCGATGATGCGATCCTCGCCAATGGCGCGGGGAATTATGCCGCGTGGCTGCATCGCTATTTCGTCTACAAGCAGTATGGTACCTGTCTGGCCCCGACATCCGGGTCGATGGGATACGGGTTTCCGGCGGCGATTTCGGCGTCACTGGAATATCCTGACCGCACGGTGGTGTGTCTGGCGGGTGACGGGTGTTTCCAGATGACCTGTAACGAGTTGTCGACGGCGGTCCAGCATGGGGCCAGACCGATTGTGGTTGTGATGAATAACGGGCGCTATGGCACAATCCGCATGCATCAGGAAAAAACCTATCCGGGGCGTGTGTCGGGGACCGCACTGGCCAACCCGGACTTTGCAGCGCTCGCGTGCGCCTATGGCGGGCATGGTGAGGTGGTCAGCAAGACCGCCGATTTCCCGGCGGCGTTTGCAAGGGCGCAGGATGCGGGGACATTGGCCATCATCGAATGCAAGGTCGATGAAGAGGCGTTGGCGACCGGTGCTACGCTGAGTGCGGTGCGTGATGCGGCGATGAAGCGCTAGATTTCCCGCCACTGCGTTGCGGTGTTTTCCTGCCAGTCCTGACGGTGCAGCAGCGGGGTGTCATCATCGAACGCAGCCTTGCCAAGGCACAGGTAGCCGGTCAGTTGCCAGCTGTCGGGCACGTTCAGGATCCGGGCGATGCCGTCGGGATCAAGGATCGACACCCAGCCGAGCCCAAGGTTTTCGGCCCGTGCCGCCAGCCATAGCGTGTGGATGGCCGACACGGTGGAGTAGTTCAGCATTTCGGGCATGGATTGACGGCCGAGCCCGTGGCCTTCGCCCGGTGTCTGCTCTGTAAACACGGCCAGATGCACCGGCGCGTCGCGCAGTCCGGCCAGTTTGAGTTGATCATAGGCTGCGCGTTTTTCGTCATCGTAGATCGCGCCTGCCGCTGCATTTGCGGCCTCAAAATTGGCGATGACGGCATCGCGCAGTGCTGGTGTCGTCACCTGCAAGACCCGCCAGGGCCGGGCGTTGCCGACGGACGGGGCCATGTCCATCGCCTTGCGCAGCACCGCGAGGGTTTCGGGCGCGATCGGGTCAGGCAGAAAGTGCCGCACGTCGCGCCGCCATTGCAGAACGTCATGCAGGGCCTTGCGGTGGGCGTCGGTCAGTTCCATCAAGTGGCGGTCCATTTGCCCTTTTGCGAGGGCAGAAAAGCCTCGACCGCGGCTGTCGCGACAACTGCGGTGTCGCCGGTTTCGGGATTGGGAACGTTCAGGCCGCCCTTGACCGCGCGGACCGTGGCCCGACCGCGCGGCAGACCGGCGGTCAGCGCATCCGCGTCGATCTGATCGGGGTCCTGCACGCCCACGGTGACCTGCACGCGCATGTCCGTGTGGGGCAAGCCGATACTTTCGAAGATTGGCAGGGTGGAATGGCGTATCGCATCCTCGATCGCGCGCTGGGCGGCTTTTTGATAGTCCATCCCGTGCAGGTCGTTGCCCATGCCCATTTCGATGATCACGCGTTGTTCGGTCATGCGGGCACCATGTCGAAGGACACGTTGATCGCCACATTTGCGATGACGGTCGGGGGTCTGTCCGGGCGGGGTATATCCAGCCCGCCATGATGCACCGTGATGGTCGGCTGGCCGTAGGGGAAGATATCGAGCAGGCTGTCTGTATCCACCTGATCCGGTTCCTGCACCCCGATCTGCACATCAATCAGCATAGCCTCTTTCGGGAACCCGAAAAGTTCGGCCATGTTGATGGAGTTGTGCCAGAGCGCATCCTGCAGCCCTCGCCGCGCGGCCTGCGTGTAATCCTGGCGGCGCAGGCTGGTGCCCATGCCGAATTCGGTCAGAACGCGGTGTTTTGCCATGTCATATCCTTTCGTCCCTAGCGCGAGAACCGGCGCGCAGCGCCGTCCCATTGCAGCCCTGTGTTGCGGGCAAGTCGTCGGCAGCTGTCATCCAGCCCCATGCGATTTGCCCATTGTCCCATCGACCGCACCGGGATTGCATGGATATCGCCGAACCCGTCCACCAGCACACATTCCCTTGGCCCCATCCCGCTGCCACTGTCGCGATGGCCGACGACAAAATTGTTCGAGTTCATGTCGCTGGCGCGGATATGATACCTGTAAATGCGCCCGATTGTATCGTTGAGCAGGTCGATAGCGTCCTGCGTCAGATTGCCCGCCTTGGCCATCGCCCCGATGGTGGGCCCCAGCGTGCCATCCGCGTTCATTACCCGTTCGGTGATGCATCCCAGCCCCATATTGGTCGTTGCAAAGCCGTACATATGTGAAATCGGGCTGTGATAATCGGCTTCGGGGTGGCGCAGCATCGTGCGCAGGTATTCCTGATATTCCTTGCGGATCTGGCGTAGACGGGTGCTGGGAAACAGACGGTCCATGATCCCGTTGAAATTGGTCCGGGCGGGCATCTCTTCTGCCGGACGCAGTACCTTGACCAGTTTTGTCTTGTCATGCGGGTGCAAGTAGACGGCCCGCTGCACGCCGCTGGCAACAAGGTCGGTTTCGCTGAGGATCAAAGCACGTGTCATGCCGGTGCCCTTGCCCCGCGCTGATCAGTATTCCACCCCGATCTGCGCCTTGATCCCGGACCGGAACGGATGTTTGACCAGTTCCATTTCAGTGACCAGATCGGCCAGTTCAATCAGGTCTTCATGCGCGTTCCGCCCGGTCAGCACCACATGGGTCATTTCGGGTTTGTGGTTTTTCAGGAAGTCCACCACTTCGGTAGCACTGACATAGTCATAGCGGATCGCGATGTTGATTTCGTCCAGCAGGACCATGTGGTTGGTGTCATCCAGGATCAGTTCCTTGGCCTTAGCCCATGCGGCCTGCGCCATTTCCGTATCACGGGATTTGTCCTGGGTTTCCCAGGTGAAGCCTTCGCCCATAGTGTGGAAGGCGCAGGTATCGCTGAATTTTGACAGGATCAGGTCGCGCTCACCGGTCGACATGCCCCCTTTGATGAACTGCACGACGGCGCATTTCATGTCATGGGCGATACAGCGGAAGATCATGCCAAAAGCGGCCGAGGATTTGCCCTTGCCCTTACCCGTATGGACGATGATCAGGCCTTTTTTGTCGGTCTTGGTCGCCATGATCTTGTCGCGGGCGGCCTTTTTCTTGGCCATTTTCATTGCGTGGCGTTCGGTATCGTCTGTCATGGGATGGCTCCTTTGCGGCTGAGCGTAGCGGGAGGCGGGGGTGGGTTCAATCTGGCCATGGCACAAAGCTCAGTTCCGGCCAAAGTTTCATCTGACGTTTGGCTTTGGCCAGATGTGTAGCCCGGTTGTCGCGTTTGGTATGGGGCGTAAGGCGGAAGCTGAAGATGTCGTCCAGGCCGAAGGGTGCGTAGATGTCGAACCGGTTGTCCGGGCTAAGGCGCATCCCGACCGAGTGGGTTTTGCAGGCAAAGTTGTCGATGCCGTCGGTGGTTTTCGTCAGCGGGTCATAGTCCTGTCCAAAATGATCCTTGTACCACACATGGACCCGCGCCTGGTTGCGGACCTCGACGGGCACCGGGGTGTCAAAATGGCTTTCGGCACGCCTGATCGCATCGTCCTCTGCGCCGTAGCTGGTATCCGGATCGAAGTAGAACAGGTCGATATCTTTGACGCCATGTAGGTCTGGCCTGCCGGTCAGGTGGTTCCAGACCTGATTGTAGATCGCGCCCGAGACGATCCACCAGTCGGGCAGGTTGAGTGTGCGCGCTTGGGAGAAGACCTGAATCAGCGGTGCGCATTCTTCAACAATGCTTACCAGAACATCGCATTGTTTTTTCTTTGGCAAATTGGCGTAGCGAAGGTGGTTCATGCGCCCTCTGATCTGATGATTTTGGGGGAAATTTGGTGAACCTTTCCCGCTTTCGCGACGTTGTTTGCCTACACTATGTCTGCAACGTAAAATCAAGGACTGGACGATCTGATGCCCTATTTTTGTGGAGCCTTATTACTGTGTTATCTGAGTGTTGCTGCGCTGGCCACTGGCATCTGACAGCAGCCCCGCAATGCGCGCCCGGGCCGAGTTTGACCGCGGCTGCCAGAGGTTGCGGTCTATTGCTTCCTGCAGCCGTTCGGCGATTTCCTTGAGCGCTGGGGCGTTGGCATCGGCGATAAAGTCGCGGGTGACGTCATCGGCGATGAACGCCTCTTCAACGAGGTCGAAATGGTGGTTGCGCACCGCGCCAGTCGTCGCGGCGAAGGCGAAGAGGTAATCCACTGTCGCAGCAATTTCGAACGCGCCCTTGTAGCCGTGCCGTTTGACGCCGTCGATCCATTTGGGGTTGACCACGCGGGACCGCACGACGCGCCCGATTTCATCATCCAGCGTGCGGATAATGGGGCGTTCGGGGCGTGAGTGATCGTTGTGATAGATTGGGCGGTCCTGCCCTTGCAATGTGCTGATGGCGGCTGCGGCACCCCCTTCGAACTGGTAATAATCGTCGCTGTCGAGGATGTCGTGTTCGCGGTTGTCTTGGTTTTGCACGATGGCCTCGGTCTGAGACAGGCGCTGTTCCATGGCCGCGCGGGCCCTGCGACCTTCGGCCCCTGACCCGTAGGCGTAGCTGCCCCATTCCAGATAGGCCTCGGCGAAGTCGGCCTTGTCGGTCCAGATCCGTTCGTCGATCAGGGCTTGCAGGCCGGCCCCGTAAGCGCCGGGTTTGGAGCCGAAGACGCGGGACTGATCCTCGCCTTGTCTGGTGCGGGCGGCGGCGGGGTTGAGATCATCGGGTTCGTCCAGTGCCTGTACGGCGCGGGCGGCGGAATCGACCAGTGCGATGAGTTGCGGAAAGGCGTCGCGAAAGAAGCCGGAAATACGCAGGGTCACATCGACGCGCGGGCGGCCGAGGACGGATTGGGGCAGGATTTCGAAGCCGGTGACGCGCCGGTTGGCGCTGTCCCAGGTCGGTTTGACGCCCATCAGTGCGAGTGCCTGCGCAATGTCATCGCCGCCGGTGCGCATATTCGCGGTGCCCCAGGCGGTGATCAGCATGGTTCGTGGCCAGTCACCGTGGTCCTGCAGGTGTTTTTCGATCAAGAGGTTGGCGGATTTCCAGCCCAGCGCCCAGGCGGTTGGGGTGGGAACGGCCCGGCTGTCGACGCTGAAGAAATTGCGCCCGGTGGGCAGCACATCGAGCCGCCCGCGCGTTGGGGCGCCTGACGGGCCCGGGCTGACGAAGTGCCCTGAAAGGGCCGTGAGGAGGGCCGCCCCTTCGGACCGGCCGCAGGTTTGGATAGTGGGCAGGATGTGGTCGCGGATTTCCGTGAGGACGGCCTGTGACGCTCGTGGGGTGAACCCCACATCGCCCCACCCGCCGTCCCGCAAGAGTTTTTGGCTGAGGTTTTCGAGTTTTTCGATCGTGTCGCCATTGGTCCGCCAGGTGGTGCCATCGGCGAGAGCGTCGGATTTTTTTGCTGCCGGTGCACCCATGTCGCAATCGAGCGGGTCGAAGCCAAGGTTCAGGTCGGCAGCCAGTGCCCGGAGGAGTGAGGCGTTGGCCCCTTTGCCGTCGCCGCGTGGCACGCGGGCGAGCGCGATGGCCAGATCGCGTTCCTGTTGCCCGGTGGGCGATTGGCCAAAGATGTGCAGCCCGTCCCTGATCTGCGCCTCTTTCAGTTCGCAAAGATAGGCGTCGAGTTTGCCGAGGTCACCGTCGCTATCGCCGGTGAAGCCTGCGTCTTTTCCAAGGCCGGTGACGTCTGATAAGGACAGGATTTCGCGCCGCAGATGATCGATCCGGCGGGGATCGACGCCTGCGGCCTCGTAATATTCATCGACCAGCGCCTCCAGATCGCGCAAAGGGCCGTAGCTTTCGGCGCGGGTCAGTGGTGGGGTCAGGTGGTCGATGATGACCGCGCTGGCGCGCCGCTTGGCCTGCGTGCCTTCACCGGGGTCGTTGACGATGAAAGGGTAGATATGGGGTGTGGGGCCAAGCACGGCCTCTGGCCAGCAGGTTTCGGACAGGGCGACGGCCTTGCCCGGCAGCCATTCGAGGTTGCCGTGTTTGCCCATATGCACGATGGCGTCCGCGCCCCAATGGTGGCGCAGCCAGAAATAGAAGGCCAGGTAGTTGTGCGGGGGGACGAGGTCGGGCGAATGGTAGGTGTCGGTCGGGTCGATATTGTAGCCGCGCGCAGGTTGCAGGCCGACCACGGCGTTGCCGAAGCGGTGGATACTGAGGGCGAAACCGTCAGCGTGGATGAACGGATCGTCTTCGGGCTGGCCCCAGCGGCTGGTGATCTGCTCCCTGATGTCCCAGGGGAGTGCGTCGAAATATTGCTGGTAGAGGGCGAGGAGGAGGAATTCGCCGCCCTCCTTGTCGGCCCTGTCGGTGAGCCAGTTTGTGGGGCCGTCCATGATCTGGTGCATCAGCGCGGCGCTGTCGGCGGGTAGTGTGACCTCGTAGCCCTCCGTTTGTAGCAGTTTCAGCACGTGGATTGTGGCGGCGGGTGTATCGAGGCCGACGCCATTGGCAAGCCGCCCGTCCTTGTTGGGGTAGTTGGCGAGGATCAGGGCGACCTTCTTGTCCTGCGGTGGCGTGTGGCGCAGGTTGGCCCAGTTTTTTGTCAACTGGCTGACGAAATCGATCCGGTCGCCGCGCGCCTGATAGGTGGCGATGGGGCATTCGGTGGCGTCGTCGAAGAAAGCCTCGCCCTTGAAGCTGACTGCGCGTGACAGGATGCGTCCGTCGACCTCTGGCAAGGCGACGTTCATGGCGATGTCGCGGGCGGTCAGCCCGTGCAACCCGTCGGCCCATGTGGATTCGGCGGCACCAGACAGGATGACCTGAAAGATTGTGGCGTTGTTGGCGAGCAAAGGGTTTTCCGGGCTGTCGTCGCCGTCATGCGGAGAGCCCACAGCGAAGGCGGTGCAGTTCAGGATCGCGTCGGGCGGGGCGGCGTCGAAGACCGATTTCAGTGTGGCGGTGCTGATGGGGTCCTTGAGGCTGGCCACGAAGATGGGCAGCGGGTTGAGGCCTGCACGTGACAGGCTGCGTGTGAGCCGGTTGATGGGGTTCAGCCCGCCGCCCTGGACGAGGGCGCGGTAGAAGATGATGGGGATGATGGCTGCACCGTTGGTCCATGTTGCCTGGGCTGCTGCAAGGTCGGCGATGCCTGCGCCGGGCCAGTAGACCCCGGCGCGCAGGAGCGGCGCGGGGGCGGCGGGTTTTGCGCCGCCGTCCAGCATGGCCTTTGCATAGGCGAGCAGGTTGGTGCTGTTCTGCGGGCCGCCTTCGACAAGGTAGGACCACAGGGTGTCGTAATCCTGTTCGCTGACGGTCGAAAGCCCACGCAACTCAGGGTCCGGTTTATCATCGCCGGGCAGGGCGGCAAAGGGGATGCCTGCCGCATGCAGCCGCGCGGCGTATTGAGTCAGCCCGTATTTCCAGTAACCTGCCCCGCCGAGGACGCGGGCGATGACGAGCCGGGATTTCGTGGCGCAATTGTCCAGATGCAGATCGACCGACATCGGGTGGGTCAGGTGCATCATATTGGCCAGCCGCAGGGTTGGCGGATCGGCCATTTCGCTACGTGCATCCGACAGGGCGGCCAGTTCGGTGTCGGCGGCGGAAACGATGACCAGATCGGCGGGGGTCTGACCCAGATCGACGGGTTCGGTTCCGTCAGAAATCGCGCCGGGGGTTGCAGCAAGCAGATGCATCAGCGCTGGCCCCGTGGTAGCTGCGCCCTAGATGAAGAGGAAAGATCATGGACTACAAAGCCGCAGGAGCGCCGAAAATGGGCAAGAAGGCACCAAAACATCGCGAACATAATGCCCATGGGTCGGCTAAGAAGCCCTTTGGTCAGCGGCCGAGCAAGGAGGAATTGCTGGCCCGGATGAAAAAGGCGCAGGCCGCAGGTGCGGATCCAAGCCAGGATCGTCCGTCCGATCCTGCCGATGACGTGGATGTGGACGAGGCGCGCGGCAAGCCGATGCGCGATCTGGATCAGCGGCCGGGCTGAGATCACAGCTTCTTTTCCATAAAGATCGAGCTTTTGGCGGCGACATAGTCGCCGAACGGCCCGCAATCGGTGAAGCCGTGACGGCGATAGAGTTTATGTGCCGCGTGCAGGACATTGCCGGTTTCGAGCTTCAGCAGGGTGACGCCGTTTTCGCGGGCTGCGTCCTCGAGCTGGCGCATCAGGGCATCGGCGACGCCGGTGCCGCGCGCGGCCTGATCCACGAACATGGATTTGATTTCGCCATAGCCGTCCTTGATGGCGACGGCGCCGGTTCCGAGGATGCTGTCGCCCTGCCGGGCCGTGAAGAAATGGATGTGATCTGCGGCCAGATCATTGATGTCGAGATAGAAATTGTCCTCTGGCGGGAACAGGCTTTGCATCAGTGCGTGGCTTCGCTGCAGCAGGGCCACGGCGCCGGGATGGCGCGGGTCGGTGCGTTCGACAACGATCATCGCGACAGGGCGACGGTGATGGCGGCCTGATCCAGCCCTGCCTCGCCGATCACGACAAGACGGGTGTGGCGGGGTGCATCGCCGAAGGGCTGATCGAAATAGGTTTCGACGCGCGGGCCGACTGCCTGCAGGGTCAGGCGCATGGGTTTGCCCGCGACGGCGACAAAGCCTTTGAGCCGCAGGATGTCATGTTCGCGGATCGTGTCGGCCACCTGTTCGGCGAAGGCGTTGGCGTCGCTGATTTCGCCACGAGTGACGATGAAACTTTCGAATTCGTCATGGCCGTGGTCGTGTTCATGATCGTGGTCGCCTTCGTCATCATCATGGTGGTGGTGATGGTGGATTTCGTGCCGCGCGGCGAGGTCGCTTTCCGCGCCGATCCCCTGACCGAGCAGGACATCGACCGGCAACGCGCCCATGCTGGCCTTGACGACCTGCACGCCGGCGCGGCTTTCGGATTTTAGCCGGGCGGTAAGTGTGTCGGCCTCTGACCCGTCAAGAAGATCAGTCTTGTTTACGACGATCATGTCGGCACAGGCGATCTGGTCTTCGAACAGTTCGGAGAGCGGGGTTTCGTGGTCGAGGTTTTCATCCTGCGCGCGCTGGGCATCGACGGCGGCGACGTTATGGGCGAACTGGCCGTCATGCACAGCCCGGCCATCAACGACGGTGACCACACCGTCGACGGTAACTTTGGTGGAAATGCCGGGCCAGTTGAAGGCGCGCACCAGCGGTTGCGGCAGGGCGAGGCCGGAGGTTTCGATGACGATGTGGTCGGGTTTCTGATCGCGGGCCAGAAGCGCTTCCATCGTGGGGATGAAATCATCGGCCACGGTGCAGCAGATGCAGCCATTGGACAGCTCGACGATGTCGTCTTCGCTGCAGACCTCATCCCCGCAACCCTTGAGGATGTCACCATCGACGCCGAGATCGCCGAATTCGTTGATGATCAGCGCGATCCGTTTGCCTTGCGCGTTTTGCAGCATGTGGCGGATCAACGTGGTTTTCCCGGCGCCGAGAAAGCCGGTGACGACGGTAGCGGGGATTTTGGCGAGCATTTGCGCGTCCTTGAAAGGGTTGACCAAACGGAATGACGGCCCCTGCGGGGCCGCCATGTTTCATGTTTTGTTTGGCGCTTAAGCGGCGGCCAGAAGGGCCACAATGGGCCCTTCGACAATTTCCAGCGCGAGAAAGACACCGACACCGGCGACCATTGCGCCGCCAAGGCGGGCGTTGATGGCGGTCGCGTCAGATGCGCCGAGTTTCGTGACGACCCAGCCTGCGCCGATGGCGATGACGTACTGGATCACACCAAGTCCGATCAGATAGCCCAGGAGGACCGCGCCACCAACGCCGCCCTCTTGCCCCCCGATGGAGCCGCCGAAGGCGGAGCCGTGGAACAGACCGAAGGTTGCGAAGATCAGGATAGCGGTCGTGGTATTCAGCGCCTTGCCGGACAGGACGATGCCACCCAGCACGATCAAGGACAGGACGATCACCGTTTCGGCGATCGGCATGGCGATGCCTGCATACATCAGCGCGGTGCCGATCAGCATGGCCCCGATATAGGCCGCGGGTGTCAGCAGCTTGCGCCCGGTGAACAGCGCGGCGATCCCCATGGCGACCACGAAGAACAGGTGATCAAAGCCCAGCACGGGGTGACCCACGCCAGAGAGTACGCCATGCGCAAATGTCTCCATCGGCATGCCGTTCAGCGGGTGATGTGCGAGAGCGGGTGAGGCGGCGAGGCTGAGGCCTGCGGCTGTGATAATACGTTTCATGTCGTCCCCTTTGGATCGTCTTAAAGGGGGGATTTCATGGAGTGGTCGCGGCATCTGCCCCGGCCAGAACCCCCACGGAACACCCCGTCCGTTGTTGTTTCCCGAGGCATTTACCCCGACGTATGGCTGGTCTCCTGGCTTGCGGGTCGATGCACTTTGCGGCCTTCCCGGGCGGACCCAGTGGCATATTCGCAAAGCACTCTCCGCATACAGTCGCGGGGGCGGCTGTGGCTTGAGGCCCCCGATTTGGATCGGCCCGTCCACATTCCCATTTGATCCCCTGAAGCTTGGCATCGTCGGGGAACCATACAAGGAATGTTGTGCGCCTTTGCAGACCGCGCCGTCAAGGTGGAAACCGACCTTTACAGAGCCGATGACGGCCTCGGTTGACAGGTTGGCAGCGTCCGGCGGGAGTATTTATGGAAGAAAGAAGATAGATTACCGCAATATCTTGTGGATAAGTGGCGTGATTTGGCCTTATGTAGATGGCTTTCGTTGACACCGGGGGCCTTGCGGGGACAGAATTTGTCAACTTGAGGGAATCAAGAGCAGGTATCCAGTGCGATTTAGCAAGCTACGACTCAATGGCTTTAAAAGCTTTGTCGACCCCACCGATCTGATCATTGCCGATGGTCTGACGGGGGTTGTGGGGCCGAATGGTTGTGGCAAATCGAATCTGCTGGAGGCTCTGCGCTGGGTCATGGGCGAAAATCGCCACAAGGCCATGCGTGGCGGTAGCATGGAAGATGTGATCTTTGCCGGCGCTGCGACCCGACCGGCGCGCAACTTTGCCGAGGTGTCGCTGGTCATCGACAATGGTGAGCGGCTGGCGCCTGCGGCCTTTAACGACAATGACAATCTGGAGATCATTCGCCGCATCACCCGCGATGCCGGTTCTGCCTATAAGGTCGGCGCCAAAGATGTGCGCGCCCGCGATGTGCAGATGCTGTTTGCCGATGCTTCGACCGGTGCGCATTCACCCGCGTTGGTGCGGCAAGGCCAGATTTCAGAACTGATCAACGCCAAGCCGAAATCGCGGCGGCGTATTCTGGAAGAAGCGGCGGGGATTTCGGGTCTTTATCAGCGCCGCCATGAGGCGGAGTTGAAGCTGAAAGGGGCAGAGACCAACCTGACCCGCGTTGATGATGTGATCGAACAACTGGCGTCGCAATTGGGCCAACTGGCCCGGCAGGCCAAACAGGCGGCGCGTTATCGCGAGATCGGTGAGAAGCTGCGCAAGGCCGAAGGCATGTTGCTGTTCCGTCGTTGGAAAGAGGCGGATGAGGCGTTGTTGGCGGCGTCTGAGCAGTTGCGCGAGCGGACAACGGCAGCGGCACAGGCCGAGAAAGCTGCGCGAGAGGCTTCTAAGGGTAGGCAGGTGGCCGAAGATGCTTTGCCCCCATTGCGCGAGGAAGAGGCGATTGCGGCAGCAGTATTGCGGCGCCTGCAGGTGCAGCGCGATACGCTGAAAGATCAGGAAGCGCGCGCGCTTGAGATGATCGAAACCCTGCGCGCCCGGATTGACCAGTTGGGCCGCGATATGGAACGCGAGAGCGGGCTAAACAAGGACGCGGGCGAGACGATTGAGCGGCTGGAATGGGAAGCCCGCGAGATCGCCAAGGCCGGTGAAGGGCATGAAAAGCGCCTGGAAGAGGCGCAGGTTGCCGCCCGCGAGGCGGCGGGTGTGCTGCAGGAGCGCGAAGCGGATTCGGCGCAATTGACCGAAGATGTGGCGCGTTTGGCGGCGCGTCATCAGTCGGCGCAGCGTCTGGTGGAAGACAACCGCACCACCCTGGAAAAGAACGAAGGTGAGGCGGCGCGCGCCAAGGCCGCGATGGAAGAGGCGGCGGCAGCGCTCGCCAAGGCCGAGGCGGATTTTGCAGCGGCGGGTGAGGCTGAAAAACTGGCGGTTGCGGCGGCTGAGGCGGCGGACAAGGCGCTGGCCGAGGCCGAGGCGGCACGGGCCGAAACGCAAGGTCGCGAAAGCGATGCGCGCGCGTCGCGGTCCGAGGCGGAGGGTGAGGCGAATGCCTTGCGCGCCGAGGTGGCCGCATTGGCCAAGCTGGTGGAGCGCGATACGGCTGAGGGTGGGCAAGTCCTTGATTTATTGCGAGTTCAGGGCGGATATGAAAAGGCGCTTGGTGCAGCACTAGCCGATGATTTGCGCGCACCAGAGGTCGGCGCGGATGCGAAATCGGGTTGGGCGTTGTTGCCAGGATATGCCACGCCGCAGACCTTGCCTGATGGTGTGATGGCTCTGACGAATTACGTGACCGTGCCGGAGGTTCTGGCGCGCCGGATGAGCCAGGTGGGGTTGGTAGATGCTGCAGATGGCCCACGGTTGCAGGCGGCGTTGAAGCCGGGGCAGCGGCTGGTTTCTGTGGATGGTGATCTGTGGCGCTGGGACGGGTTCCGCGCCGGGGCCGAGGATGCGCCATCAGCGGCGGCCCTGCGTTTGCAGCAGTTGAACCGGCTGACCGAGCTGAAGCGCGATCTGGAGGAGGCCGCGGCGACGGCCGTCGGCGCCGCGCAGGCGCATGAGGCACTGACCGCGCTGTTGAAACAGCAGACGGAGGCCGACCATGCCGCCCGCACCGCCCGGCGTGATGCCGACCGTGCCGTGGCGGATGCAAACCGGGCTGCAAGCCGGGCGGAGGCGGATCGAAATCTGTCGCAGGGCAAATTGGACAGTCTTGGACTGGCGGTGAAGCGCCATGAAGAAGAGGCGATGATCGCGCGCAAGGCCCTAACAGAGGCCGAAAAGACCGCTCAGGGCCTGCCCGATCTGGATCAGGCGCGCGCGTCGGTTGAAGATGTGAAGATGACGGTCGAGGCTGCGCGGATCACCATGATGTCACGCCGGTCTGCCCATGACGAGGTACGCCGCGAGGGTGAGCAGCGGCTGAAACGATCACAAGAGATCACCAAAGAAATCTCGGGCTGGAAGCACCGCCTGGAGACGGCCAACAAGCGCACGGCGGAACTGGCCGAACGCAAGGCGGCATCAGAGGCGGAACTGGCCGAGGCGACAGCGGCCCCTGAAGAGATCGCGGCAAAACGGGCCGAACTGGCTGAAGCGATTGACGAGGCCGAGACCCGACGCAAGGCGTCGGCCGATAAGCTGGCCGAGGCTGAGAACGTCCTGCGTGATGCGGGCCATCAGGAACGCGATGCGGAGCGTCTGGCGTCGGAGGCGCGAGAGGCGCGTGCCCGGTCAGAGGCGCGAGCGGATGCCGCGCGGGAGACGGTCGCCTATGCCGCCGAGCGGATTATGGAGGCACAGGAGGTCACGCCTGACAAACTGCTCGAAAGCCTGGAGGCCGATCTCGATCAGATGCCAGCCTCTGACGTGATCGAGGGCCAGGTTAATGCCTTGAAACGGCAGCGGGATTCGCTGGGTGCCGTAAACCTGCGCGCCGAGGAGGACGCCAAGGAAGTCCAGGTTGAGCATGACAATCTGGTGTCCGAAAAGACCGATCTTGAGGCGGCGATTGCCGCATTGCGGTCGGGAATTGCGAGCCTGAACAAGGAAGGCCGCGAGCGGCTTTTGACCGCCTTTGAGCAGGTGAATGATAATTTCGGTCTGCTGTTCACCCATCTGTTTGGCGGTGGTGAGGCGAAGCTGGTTCTGGTGGAATCCGATGACCCGCTTGAGGCCGGGCTGGAGATCATGTGCCAGCCACCGGGCAAGAAGCTGAGCACCCTGTCGCTGCTGTCGGGTGGTGAGCAGACGCTGACAGCGCTGGCCTTGATCTTTGCGGTGTTCCTGGCCAATCCGGCCCCGATCTGTGTGCTGGACGAGGTCGATGCGCCGCTGGATGATGCCAACGTGACGCGGTTCTGCGATCTGCTGGATGAGATGACACGCCGCACCGAAACCCGGTTCCTGATCATCACCCACCATGCGGTGACGATGAGCCGGATGGACCGGCTGTTTGGTGTGACAATGGGCGAACAGGGCGTGTCGCAGCTGGTGTCTGTGGACCTCAAGAAAGCCGAAGCGCTGGTGGCGTGAGGGGGCGATGCAACCCATCCGCACGGAGTGTTCATATATGACCGATTCGCCCCGGATTGGGCGGTCGGCATCGCGTCGGATTTGCGTCGGCAAAACGTCGGACCCCAACGCACGGTGGCTGCATTAACGATTTACCTGTTGCAGGACGCATATCGGCCCGAGAATTTGGAAAGACTGCTGACAATGACTGACATTTTCACGACACTCAGCGGTGTCTGGATGGGCCGCTATGATTATGGTGAGGGTCTGTTCCCGGTGTCCTTCGAAGCCATTTTGCAGGAAGAGGCAGGTGCGCTGAGCGGCGAGATCACCGAGCCCAACACCTTTCGGTCTGATATGGGCAGTGATCTGATTGCACGTCTGGCAGGGACACGCCATGGTCATGATGTGTCGTTTCGCAAGACCTATGCCGGTTTCGACCAGGGGGATGATCCGGTTTATGAAGGGGTGTTGAATGGCGCACTGACCCGGATCGACGGGGTCTGGCGGTTTGCGGACCATCCAGAATGGTCAGGCGCGTTCATGATGGTGCGGGCGGTCAGAGCCAAGGCAGGTGAACGTGCTGCCATGGAGGTGGCATTGTAATGTCGGGTTCCCGGGCTTCTTTTTTTGGCTTTTGGCTTTTGGCTGCCGGTCGAGGATGCCGCATCGGCCCGTCAGGCTGTCAGGATGGCGGGCCAGCCGGTTTTGATCATGGCAGTGAACGCCTTGCTTGTTGCATTAAGTGCGCTGGTGCAGGTGACGCCCGAATTTCGCGTGGCTGCGGTTGCAGGAACCGTTGCTGTGGGTCTGGCTGTTATCGCCTTTCGCATGCATGCCGGGAATGCCGGGCTGGTCCCTATTATGGTAGTTCTGTTCGTTGTTTTTGCCCTCTTGAATATGGTTCTGTCGGTATTGGGCCACAGTATGACCCGGGGTCCCCAGTTTCCGATCGCGGCACTGGCGCTCACCTGGATTGTCCCGGTATTCGCGGGGGCGCTCGCGCTGAGCGGGTTGCGCGGTTGGTTGTGGATGCGACGCAATGGCGGGCTGTCTAAAGGCGGTTGAGCAAATCCACTGTAGGCCATGCGTCGGCGGGTAACCCAAGTCGCACCTGTTCCGCCTGAACCGCTTCGCGTGTTTTCGCTCCCAGTATCCCGTCAATCCCGCCCACGTCGTGCCCGCGCGCCGTCAGTTTTTGCTGCAATTGCTGCATTTGCGAGCCTGTCAGCGGGGGGCTGGGATTGCCGGCGTTATAGACCGGCGCGCCTTCCAGCCGGGTCGCGAAATAGGCGGCGGTGGTGACGTAGACGAAGCTTTTGTTCCAGTCGAAATAGACGTCGAAATTCGGATAGGCGAGGAAGGCTGGCCCATTCCGCCCCATGGGTAGCAGGACGGCGGCGGGCAGGTTGGCGGGGCCGAGGCTGCCGTTGCGCGCGGTGACCCCGCGCGCGGCCCAATCGGCGACCGTGGCCTTGTTGTTCAGGCCGGTCAGGCCCCAGTCAAGATTGGCGGGCACGTTGATTTCCTGCAGCCAGGGTTCGTTTGGTCGCCAGCCCAGCGAGGACAGCACATTGGCCCCGGTCATCAGCGCATCAGCAGAGGAGGATTTGAGGTCGACAACCCCGTCCCCATCGCCATCCATGCCTTTTTCCACGATCTCACGGGGGAGTTTTTGCAACTGCCCAATCTCGCCCGCCCAGGCGCCAGTGGTGCTGGTGGGGTTCATGCCGCCGCGCCGGTAGAGTTCAATTGCTGCGATCAGTTGCGGGCGGAACAGATCGGGCCGCCGACAGTCATGGGCCAGTGTCAGCAGCGCGTTGCGGGTGTTGAAGCTGCCCTGGACCTGACCGTAATCCGTCTCGAACGCCCAAAACGCCAGAAGCACGCCGCGCGGGATGCCGAACCGTGCCTCGATCGCGTCGAATGTCGCGTCGTTACGCTGGCTGTAGACCCGTCCGTTGTCGATCCGGTTCTGGCTGATCAGAGCGCGCGAGAAGCTGATGAAATCCTTCTGGAACACCCCTTGCGCCCGGTCGGCCCGCAGAACCGCATCGTCGATTTGCGCCCCTTGGAAGAAACTGTCGGCGGTGGCGGCTGGGATGCCTGCAGCCTGTGCCTCGGCCTTGACCCCCTCGATAAACGCGCCGACCGGGCCACCGCAGGTCTGGGCGTGGGCGGTGCTGGCCAGAAGGGCGAAGGCGAGGGCGAGGCGCATGGGGTATCCTTTCGAATTTGCGCCGACGTTAACAGCGATGTGTGAGGGCGCAAGCAAAGTCATCATCACCTGAGCGATCCGCTGATATCTGCGCAACAGAAGCCATTTTAGGTCAGCTGGATGATCCAGATAGCCAATGCCCCCGCGAGCGTCAGGACCCAGACCTGCCATAGCGTTTTGACAGTCGCATCCACATGATCCGGTGTCAGATGGCGTTCGCCCTCGGCGTTCACAAGCGGATAGTCCCGCATGGTGCCGTTGTAGCTGCGCGGTCCGCTGAGCGCGATGCCAAGTCCGTAGGCCATCGCCGCCTCTGGCCAGCCGGCGTTGGGCGAACGGTGAAGCCTGGCATCGCCAAGGATCTTGCGCATGTCGGGGCGCGCTGTGACGGCCCAGATCAGGAGCGCCGTCATCCGTGCCGGGATCAGGTTCAGGAGGTCATCGAACCGGGCGGCGGCCCAGCCGAATTTCTCGTGCCTGGGTGTCCGGTAGCCGATCATGCTGTCGGCGGTGTTGGTGGCCTTGTAAACCAGAAGCCCGGGCAGCCCCGCCACGGCGAACCAGAAGATCGGGGCGATCACCCCGTCGGAGAGGTTTTCAGCCGCGCTTTCGATGGCGGAGCGGGCAACTGCGGCCTCGTCCATATCGCGGGTGTCGCGCCCCACAATCATGGCGACCGCCCGTTTCCCGTCGCCCAGCGACAGGCGCAGGGCGTCGCCCACCGCCTGCACATGCTGGACCAGCGATTTTTGCGCCAGCAGGATTGCCAGTACGATGATGTCAACGATCTGTCCGGGGATCGCTTGTAAGAGCCAGCCAAGCGCTGCGGCGGCAATGCAGAGTTCAACAATGGTCAGTGTACCCATCAGCCGCTGATGATCGCCCTTGTTGAATTTGGCATCGCACCAGCCGATCAGCTGACCGGTCAGCACGGCGGGGTGCGGGATGCGCGACCAAAGCCAGCGTGGTTCGCCAAAGATGGCATCAAGCAGCATGCCAAGGATCAGGGTCACAGGGCGGCTTCCAATTGTGCCCAGCGTCCGTGGGCGGGCAGACCCAGTCGCAGCCAGTCAGCGGCATAAGGAAAGATGCGCGACCACACGTGATGTTGGGCCAGCTGATCTTGGGCGGCGGCAGCGTCTTTCACCTTGTAAAGCCGGAACAGGCTGGTGCCGCCGACCAGTTCCGCCCCTTTGGAGGTCAGAAGCGTGTCCAGCCGGGCGGCGTCGGTTGTCAGCCGGGCGCGGGTTTCGTCGGCCCATTGTGGGTCGGCCAGTGCCTCTGACCCGATGGCCAGCGCCGGGCCGGATATCTGCCACGGGCCAAGCAGGTCGGTCAGTTTGGCAATGATGTCCGGATCGCCGATGGCGAAACCTAGCCGCAGGCCGGCAAGCCCCCAGAACTTGCCAAAGCTTTTCAGGACAACCGTGCCGGGTTGGTCCGCCAGATGGATCAGGGATTGATCGGGGGCCACATCGCAGAAGCTTTCGTCAATCACCGTGATATCGGCTGTCAGGTCGCCCGCCTGCCACAGGTGCCCATCGGGGTTGTTGGGATGAACAGCAACCACAACGTGGCTTGGGTCTTGACCCAAGTTCCAGCCCGCCGCGCGAAAGGCGGCGCCATGTTCGTTATAGGTCGGTCCGGGGATGCAGACCTCGCCCTTTGGCAGGGCGCCGGGCAGGGCCGCGATAATCGCCGATGCCCCGGTGGCGCCAATGATCGCCGCACCGTCCGGTATATTCCAGAAACTGCGCGCGCGCGCGTAAAGCTGCGTGAATGCGGCGCGGTCCGGCAGCGCGGTCCATGCATCGGCGGGCAGGCGCGGCATCGGATACGGCATCGGATTGATACCTGTCGACAGGTCCAGCCAACCGGCCCTGTCGCCGCCATATCGGGCGATGGCGGCATCAAGGCCGCCGCCATGGTCGCGTGTTTGGGTCATTCGTCCTGTGGCAATGGCGGGTGACGGGTCACGAAATGCCCCTTGATCGCCTGCGGCCATTCCCGATAGGGGACCTGCCCGGTATCCGATGTGGCGTGCGCCATGGCATAGGCCACAATCCCAGACGCGGATTCGGTATTGGGTTCGAAATCGCCGATCGTGTAGTTCAGCTTGTCGCGTCCCTGGATGGCCACGTTGCACCCTTTTTTGCAGCCCATCAGGCAGGATACGCGCCGCGTTCTGACATTTGTCAGCCCGGTCGCCGCCATTTCGATCAGGGTGGCGAGTTTTTCGCCATCGGTCTGCGCCATATCGCTGTCTTCCCAGCCTTCGCGCTTGCAGGTGTCACATGTGGTGATCCAGGTTGTCATGAAATTCCGCCTGTCTTTTGTGCTGCTTACCAAGCGGATTTTCGCCGGAATCACAAGGTTAAGCTTTCTTAACTCTCTTTTCGTACAGGTTAACGTCCACGTTAATACTTCGTTAGTAATTTGGGCAGAGTTGTGATGGAACACGTTTTGTTTAACGAGTCCTTCATGTACGATTACAACTGTCTAAAACACGGAGTCAAAATGCGCGTCCTGATTGTCCAAAGCAACCAAAGCCTGGGTGAGTTGTGGAAACGACACCTTGAGCGTTTGCACGCGGATGTCACCCACGTGCAGACCGGTGCCGAGGCCCTTCAGATGGTCGAAGGCCGGGATTTTGACGTGATCGTTCTTGATCTGGTGTTGGCAGAAGGCAGCGCCCTGACCGTCGCGGATTTTGCACAGTTTCGCCAACCTGATGCCAATGTGGTTTTCGTCACGGATACCACGTTCTTTTCAGATGGCTCGATCTTTAACCATAGTGCCAACGCCCGCGCCTTTATCGAGACGGCGACACCGCCACGCGATCTGGCGGCGATTGTGCATCATTATGGCAGCCCTAGGGGGCGTCAGCCTTTGGAACACAGCACCGGCGCGACACCATTTTGCCGCTGACAAGCTGATTTGACCGCAGCGATGTGGGTGATCGGCAGGGTAAATCCGCGACGGCAGAGGCAAAATGCGCCGCGCCCCGCAGGGGTTTCGCCAAAATTGCCCATTTCTGCGTCAACAGAGCTTGAATTAGCCGGCTAGTCCTGCGCTCTGTTTCCTGGAACAGAGCAATTTTGCCCGAAACCGGTGCTATCTTCCAAAGGCTAACGCCCCCTAGCCCCGCCCGTGCGGCGCGCGCCAGTCAATCTGTGGGTTGATCGGGATAATCCGGTTTGGATTGATGGTTTCGTGGCTGTAGTGATAATGCCGCACGATATGGTCGAAATTGACCGTCTCGGCCACCCCATCCCATTGATATAGTTCGCGGGTGAGCCCGAACAGGTTGGGGTAATCCATAATCCGCTTGCGGTTACATTTGAAATGCTGGTGATAGACCATGTCGAACCGGATCAGGGTCGTCCAGAGCCGCCAGTCAGCCTCTGTGATCTGGTCGCCCATCAGGTAGCGGTTTTGGCCCAGCCGGTCCTCAAGCCAGTCGAGCGTATCGAAAAGCGGGTGGACGGCCTTGTCATAAGCCTCTTGCGTGGTGGCGAAGCCGGATTTGTAGACCCCGTTATTGAGTGTGTCGTAGATCCGGTCGTTGACGGGTTCGATGTCGGCCTGCAGGTCTGTCGGCCAGAAGTCATCGCTATTGCCGGTGATGTCGTTGAAGGCGCTGTTGAACATCCGGATGATTTCGGAGGATTCGTTGGACACGATGGTTTCGCGTTGTTTGTCCCAGAGGATCGGTACGGTCACCCGGCCAGAGACGTTCGGGTCTGCTTTGATGTATATGTCCCGTGCAAAAGGCAGCCCGTAGAGCGTATCGCCGGTGGCCCCGTTGTCATCGGTCTCGAACGTCCAGCCGTCGGACAGCATGTCGGGATGGACGGCCGAGATGCTGATGTGATCGGTCAGGTCCTTCAGCTTGCGGAAGACAAGCGTTCGGTGCGCCCAAGGGCAGGCGTAGGAAACATAGAGGTGGTAGCGTCCGGATTCGGCTTTGAACCCGCCCTCGCTGGATGGTCCGGCGGACCCGTCCGCGGTGATCCAGTTGCGGAACTTTGCGTTGGACCGTTTGAACGCCCCGCCTGTCGATTTCGTATCATACCAGACGTCATTCCAGACGCCGTCAACCAGTTGGCCCATTGCGATGCTCCTATTGCTGGGGGAGGAGTTAGCGCAATTGCGTTAATGAACCAATGCGGACCGAGGCGCAGGGACCGTGCGCAACTGCACATAGGGCCGGATTTGGTGTGCTTTGGTGGCTGTTCGGGCGCTTTACGCGGGGCGCTTTGGCGACCGCCGCATTTGAAAACCGGTCTTTGACTGGGCAAATCCGGCCCCTTCGTAGAAGGACAGTATCGATGGTTCCAGCGATCCCGCCAGCAGCATGACCTTGTAACACCCGCACTGCCATGCAAGGTCAGCGGCGGCATTCAGGATCAGCTTGCCGTAGCCCTGACGCCGGTGGCCCGTATCGGTTACCACGTTTTCGATCAGGGCGAAGGGTGCCCCGCCTCTGGTCAGATTTGGGACGATGATCAGCGCGCAGGATGCGACAAGGGTCTTGTCAATCTCGGCCAGAAGGATGGCGCTGCCATCGTATTTTTCGAACCGCGTCAGGATATCGGTGGCGATCTCTGGCGGGCAACGCTGCTGGTTCGGGGTCATCTGCGCGTAGAGATCCTGAAGGTTTTCAAGATCGCCGGGGCCGGCTGCGCGGATGGTGGGTTGATGGTTCATGAGGGTGGAAGATGCCTGCGCCCAGGAGGAGTGGCAATAACCCCGCGTCGTTTCACCGATACGCTGCCGCCGGATTGTTCCGAACTGTCGCATATCGGTTTGCCCCGGGCGGTTCCGCACCTTATACGTCTTTGCAGACGAAGCCCGATGTGGCCAGAACGGTTGGAGGTGCGGCGGTTGACCCAAAACGGGGACCCAAGCACCACGTCGTCAAATCCCGGATCATCCGGGCCTCTGGTCGTGATATGAAACGGAGGACCCGATGCGTGTTGTGCTTTCCCTGATGCTGGTTTTTGCAGGCTCTGCGGCGATGGCTCATCCCGGTCATTGGGGCGAATTGGCAGGGCATGATCATTGGGTCGCCGGGGCGGCGATTGGGCTGGCCGGGCTGGCCGCAATCTGGGGCGCGCTGAAAGGCCAGAAGAAAGACCCGGAGCCGGAAGACGAAGAGCTGGAAGAGGAAACCGCATGAAAACGGGTGTGATGATCTGCGGCCATGGCTCTCGCAGCCAGTCGGCGGTGGATGAATTTGCGGTGCTCGCTGAGAAACTTCCCGATTACCTGCCCCCGGATTGGATCACCGATTACGGCTATCTGGAATTCGCCAATCCAGTGATCCGCGATGGTCTGGATAATCTGCGCGAGGCCGGGTGCGAGCGTATTCTGGCAGTGCCGGGCATGCTGTTTGCCGCGATGCATGCCAAGAACGATATTCCGACGGTGCTGAATACTTATGCGGCCAAGCATGGGATGCAGGTCAGCTATGGACGCGAGTTGGGTGTTGATCCCAAGATGATCGCCGCTGCCGCCGGCCGTATTCAGGAGGCTCTGGACCGCGCCAATGCCGAACTGGGTGAGATGCCACTGGTCGAGACCTGTCTGGTTGTGATCGGGCGTGGTGCCTCTGACCCGGATGCGAATGGCAATGTGTCCAAGATTGCCCGGATGCTGCAGGAAGGCATGGGGTTCGGCTGGTGCGAGGTGGGTTATTCCGGGGTGACATTCCCACTGGTGGAGCCGTGTCTGCAACATGTGGCGATGCTGCCCTATAAGCGTGTCATCGTGTTCCCGTATTTCCTGTTCTCGGGCATTCTGATCGACCGGATCTATGGGTTCACCGATCAGGTGGCGGCAGAGCATCCCGGTATCGAGTTCGTGAAGGCCGGGTATCTGGGCGACCATCCCAAGGTGCTGGAAACCTTTGCTGAGCGGATCATGGAGCAGGACAGCGACACGCCACCGCCCAATTGCGGGATTTGCGGCTATCGCGAACAGGTGCTGGCGCTGGAGGATGGCGGGCATCTGCATATTAAGGCGGAGGATCGCAACCATCCGGCCTTTGGTGCTGTGCCGCCGCCGACCTGTGTGCTGTGCAAGTACCGGGTGCAGGTTGTGGGTTTCGAGGCTGAGGTTGGTGCCGTGCAGGAAAGCCATCACCACCATGTCGAAGGGCAAGGTGCCAATGCGCCGGGGTCGAACGTGGCGGATTGCACGCTGTGCGATACGTTCTGCACGGGGATGTGCCGGCTGGAGGCGCAGCATGCGCATGACCATCACCACCACCATCATGATCACGACCATGATCATCACCATCATCACGCGCCATACCCTCATGCGGACCATCCGCATGGTCCGGAAAGCGCACGCAAGACGAGGGGCTAGGGGGCAATTTTCTTGCAAGAAAATTGGCGTCCATCGCGGATGAGGTATGCTGTTGAGACCGTATGAAAAAGACCCGCAGGCAATCTATGCTCAGAGCTTTGCCACCGTGCGTGATGAGGCGCGTCTGGACCGGTTTCCGACCGATATGCGCCCGTTGATGACGCGCCTGATCCATGCTTGCGGCATGGTCGAAATTGCGGATCGCCTGTCCTATTCCGCCCATGCCGCTGCGGTGGGACAGGCGGCCTTGCAGGCGGGTGCGCCTGTGCTGTGCGATTGCGAGATGGTGGGGGCGGGGATTATCCGCCGCTATCTGCCTGCACAGAATGAGGTGATCGTGACGTTGAATGATGGGGCAGTGCCGGGCCTTGCGCTGGAGATTGGCAATACAAGGTCTGCGGCGGCGGTGGAGTTGTGGCGCGACCATCTGGCCGGTGCCGTTGTGGCGATCGGCAATGCCCCGACAGCGCTGTTTCATCTGCTGGAACTATTGGAAAAAGGCTGGCCCAAGCCTGCCGTCATTCTGGGCTTTCCGGTTGGCTTTGTGGGCGCCGCTGAAAGCAAGGCGGAACTCGCTCGCGATCCGCGTGGCTGCGAATATGTCGCCTTGCGCGGGCGGCGTGGCGGGTCGGCCATGGCATCAGCCGCGGTGAATGCGCTGGCAGCGGGGTTGCCGGAAGATGTCTGATCCCTGGCTGCATATCGTCGGTATTGGCGAAGACGGGATGGACGGGCTGTTGCCTGCCACCCGCGCTGTTGTGGAGGCCGCCGAGATTATTATCGGTGGTGAGCGGCATCATACGCTGGCGGATAATCTGGTGGCGGAGCGGATGGCCTGGCCGCATCCGTTTGACGCGCTGATCGAGACCATTGAAGGGTTGCGGGGGCGGCGTGTTGTCGTGCTCGCCACTGGTGACCCGCTTTGGTATTCGGTGGGGGCCAAGATTGGCCGGGCAATTGACCCTGCGCAGATCGTTTATCATCCGCAATTGTCGGCGTTTCAGTTGGCCGCCGCCCGCATGGGTTGGTCCCTGCCGGATGTGGAGACGCTGACGGTGCATGGCCGCCCGGTCGAGCAGATGATCGCCTTTATCCAGCCGGATGCGCGGCTGCTGGTGCTGACCACGGGCGAGGAGACGCCGGCGCAGATTGCCCGGTTCCTGACCGAGCGCGGCTTTGGCCAGTCGAAGATGACCGTGCTGGCGGCGATGGGGGGCAAGAATGAGGCCCGGTTTGATGGTGTCGCCGCGAACTGGGATCATGTGGTGCCGGCGTTCAACACTCTGGCTGTCGAATGCATCGCCGCGCCGGATGCCGCGTTGTTGCCCCGTGTGCCGGGGTTGGCGGATCATCTGTTTCAGTCCGATGGGACGATGACCAAGCAGGAGGTGCGCGCAGCCACGGTGGCCAAGCTGATGCCGATGCGCGGGGCGCTGCTGTGGGATATTGGTTGTGGTTGCGGATCGGTCGCGATCGAGTGGATGCGGGCGGCCCGTTATGCCCGTGCCGTGGGGATCGAGCCACGCGCCGACAGGCGGGCGATGGCGGCGGCGAATGCGCTGGCGCTGGGTGTGCCGAAGCTGGAACTGGTGGACGGGGTTGTGCCGGATGCGCTGGAAGGGCTGGATGCGCCGGATGCGATTTTTATTGGCGGCGGGTTGAGCCGCGAGACATTTGACGCGGCGTGGGATGCCTTGCGTCCGTTGGGTCGGATGGTGGCCAACGCGGTGACGCTGGAGAGTGAGGCAGAGCTGATCGCGCTGCATAAGGAGCGCGGTGGCGATCTGGTGAAGCTGTCGGTGCATCGGGCGGAGCCTGTGGGTCGTTTGACCGGCTGGCGCCCGCTGATGCCGGTGACGCAGTGGAGTTTGGTGAAGCGATGACGGGAGACGCTGTTGGCGATGCCAATGCGCCCCTCCCGCCATCCCGTGGGGTGCTTTACGGGGTGGGCGTGGGGCCGGGGGCACCGGACCTGATCACCTTGCGCGCGGCGCGGTTGATTGAGGGGGCCGCCGTCATCGCTTATCCGACATTGGCGGGGGCGGAGAGTTTTGCCCGTGGGATTGCGGCGGGGTTGATCCCGGCGGCGGCTGAAGAGATCGTGATGGATGTGCCGATGAGCGTGGAGCGCGCGCCTGCGCAGGACGCTTATGACGATGGCGCCGCGCGGATTGCCGAAGCTTTGGATGCGGGTCAAGACGTTGTGTGCCTGTGTGAGGGGGATCCGTTTTTCTATGGTTCTTTCATGTATCTCTTTGCTCGGCTGGCGGGCCGTTATCGGGTTGAGGTGGTGCCAGGCGTCACGTCGATCACCGCCTGTGCGGCGCGGGCAGGCATGCCATTGGCGGCGCGGAATGAGCGGCTGACGGTGTTGCCGGGGCCATTGCCCGAGGATGAGCTGCGCGCCCGGATCGATGGGGCCGAAAGCGTGGCGATCATGAAGGTGGGTCGCCATCTACCGAAGATACGCGCGGTGATCGATGGCCTGGGTCTGACGGAACAGGCGGTTTATGTGGAGCGGGCGACATTGCCGGAAGAGGTTGTGCTGCCGCTGGCGGAGGCGCCGGACACGGCCCCCTATTTTTCGATGATCTTACTGACCAAAGGGGCCGATCCATGGCTGTGAAACCTGTCGTGCTTGCGTTGTCCCGGTCGGGTGAGGAAACGGCGCATCGCGTCGCCGGGGTGTTGGGTGCGCAGGTGCATGGCCGCGAGGGCCGTGTGGACAACGCAGACGCGTTCTTTCCCAATGCGCTGGACCATGCGCGTGATCTGTTTGCGGCCGGTGTGCCAGTCGTGGGGATTTGTGCATCCGGCATCCTGATCCGCGCGGTGGCTCCGTTGCTGGCGGACAAGACGACAGAGCCGCCGGTGATTTCGGTCTCGGATGATGGGGCTGTGGTGGTGCCGCTGCTGGGCGGGCATCGTGGGGCAAACCGGTTGGCGGCACAGATTGCGGAGGCACTGGGCGCTGTGGCGGCAGTGACGACGGCGGGGGATGTGGCGCTGGGCGTGGCGCTGGATGCGCCGCCTGCGGGGTGGCGGCTGGTGAACCGCGACGATGCGAAAGGTGCAATGGCCGCATTGCTGTCGGGTGGCGGTGCGGATGTGTGTGGTGATGCGCCGTGGCTGGCTGAGTTGCCGAAGGGCGACGCGGTGCGTTTGACCTGCGCGATGGCGCGGCAAGATGATCTGGGACCTGCCCATCTGCAGTTTGCACCGCAGCGGCTAACGCTGGGTGTGGGCTGCGCGCGGAATTGTCCGCCGGAGGAATTGGCGGGACTGGTTGCCGATGTGCTGGCAGAGGCCGGGGTGGCGCCCGAGGCAGTGCATTCGGTGAACACGATCACGCTGAAGGCGGATGAACCTGCGATAATTACATTGGCGGATGATCTGGCCGTGCCTTTGCGGTTGTTCGAGGCGGATGCGTTGGAGGCGGAGACGCCGAGGCTGGTCAACCCGTCGGAGGTCGTCTTTGCGGAAGTGGGCACGCATGGCGTGGCTGAGGCTGCGGCACTGGCGCAGGCCGGGCCGAAGGGTGAGTTTATGGTGACGAAACGCAAGACCCCGAACGCGACCTGCGCGTTGGTAGTGGCCCCTGAGCCCTTGGTGGAACTGCGCGGCCGGGCGCGGGGCCGGTTGTCGGTTGTGGGTATTGGTCCGGGGCAGGCGGCCTGGCGGACGCCGGAGGTGTCGCGGTTGGTGGCCGAGGCGGATGAGCTGGTGGGATATGGACTCTATATCGATCTGCTGGGGCCGTTGGCTGTGGGCAAGGACCGGTCGGATTTTCCATTGGGCGGTGAAGAGGATCGCTGCCGCTACGCGTTGGAGCAGGCGGGCAAGGGTAAGAATGTCGCGCTTGTCTGTTCGGGCGATGCGGGGATTTACGCGATGGGGGCGCTTGTGTTCGAGTTGCTGGATCGTGGGCCGGATAAGATGGGTGTGTCGGATGCGGCGCGCCGGGTTGAGGTGGTTTGTTCGCCGGGTGTGAGTGCGTTGCAGGGGGCTGCGGCACGGGCAGGGGCTCCGTTGGGCCATGATTTCTGTGCGATTTCGCTGTCTGATCTGCTGACCCCGCGTGAGGATATCATCAAACGTCTGCGGGCGGCGGCAGAGGGGGATTTCGTGATTGCCTTTTACAATCCGGTGTCGATGCGGCGGCGGACATTGTTGGCAGAAGCGCGGGATATCCTGCTAAAGCATCGACCAGGGGCCACGCCGGTGATGTTGGCATCGTCGCTGGGCCGACCGGAGGAGCATGTGCGGTATCGCCGGTTGGACGAATTGCAGGTGGATGAGGTGGATATGCTGACCGTTGTTCTGGTGGGGTCATCTCATTCGCGGTTGGCGGAACTGGGTGACGGGCCGCGGATGTATACGCCGCGCGGCTATGCCCGCAAGATTGATGGGGATCTGGCTGGATGACGCTGTTTCGCTATCGCGAAATGCGCCCCATCCGCCATCCCGCTGCCTCCGGCGGGAGTATTTATGGAAGAAAGAAATGACTGTCTATTTTATCGGTGCCGGGCCGGGTGACCCTGAGCTTTTGACGCTGAAGGCGGCGCGGGTGATCGGCGCCTGTCCTGTGTGTCTTTATGCCGGGTCGCTGGTGCCTGCGGAGGTTGTGGCCTGTGCGCCGGCTGGTGCGCTGGTGATGGATACGGCCCCGATGACGCTGGATGAGACGCATGGGGTGATCCTGGAGGCGCATGCGAAGGGGCAGGATGTGGCGCGGGTGCATTCGGGCGATCCGTCGCTCTATGGGGCGATAGCGGAGCAGATCCGGCGGTTGAAAGCCGATGGGATTGATTATCAGATCATCCCGGGTGTGCCGGCCTACGCGGCTGCTGCAGCGGCTTTGGGAACGGAACTGACCGTGCCGGAGGTGGCGCAATCCATCGTGCTGACGCGGATGTCGATGAAATCGACGTCGATGCCAGCTGGCGAGACGCTGGAGAATTTCGCGCGATCCGGGGCGACGCTGGCCATTCACCTGGGCATCAGGGCGCTGCGCGAGATTGAGCGGCAGTTAGTGCCGCACTATGGCGCGGATTGTCCGGTCGCGGTGATCTACCGGGTGGGCTGGCCCGACCAGATGATTATCCGGGGGACGCTGACGGATGTGCGTGAGAAGGTGCGGGCGGCCAAGATTACGCGGACCGCGCTGATTCTCGTGGGGCCTGCATTGGCTGATTCGCACGGGTTTCCGGATAGCGCACTGTATGATGCGGCCAAACCGCATGTCCTGCGCCCGCGCGTGAAGGCAAATTTATAAGGGTTTTTCGGGATTTGTGCGCAGAGGCACGGATATCGTTACTTGAAATTTACTATACTTGGGTCATCCTCGGTCATGCTTGGAGGGGTTAGTGATGTATACGTTTTTGCCTGAGGCCGTGCGGCAGGGTTTGGAAGAAGCACGGAAAGCTGCGCTGATGCGCAAGGATCGGCTGGTGGTGCATGATGGGGATGATACCTATCGCATTCGGCGGTTCTGGGATGGGGGCTTTGCCCTTGATCTGGATGGGTCTGAGCGGTTGCGCGGTCACGTCGACATTTATGATGGGCCCAAGCATTTGTATCAGTGCCTGGTTGTATCATCCGTGGATGAGGATGATGAGCGGGTGTTCGAATTCAAATGGCTGACGCCCGTGGCGGATAAACCGGCCGCAGATTTCGTGCGCCCGGACTTTGTGCCCGCCGGGCTGATCGGCAATTGAGCCATCGCCGCAGATGCGGCGATGGCCTTATCTTGTCTAGAACCCGATGAATTGGTCTGCCAGCGCGATAAAGAGCGGGATGCTCAGGATCGCGACGGGCGTGCCAAGGCCGGTTGATGAGCCGACATAGGCGGACGGGTTCGCGTCTGGCAGGGCACCGCGCATCGTGGGCGGGCCGGAGATATCGGAGCTTGAGGCTGCCATGATCGATAGCAACACCACACCACCAGCAGAGAAGCCGGTCAGGTGATGGGCGGCAAGGCCAATGCCGAAACCTAGAAGCCCATGGATGATCGGTGCGGTGATCCCATAAAGGACATAGGCGTGGGCGACCTTGCGCAGTTCTGACAGCCGCGACCATGCTTCCATCCCCATGATCAGCATCAGGATTGACAAAAGCCCCTGGAAAAGTGGTTCATAGAAGCTTTCATAGACGCTCTCTGGCCGGGCGAAGAGGCCGATCATGATCCCCAGAAGCAAGGCCGAGATGGCGGGGCTGCGCAGTGTGTCCACAAGGATGCCCTTGACAAGATCGCTATTGAAGTTGGCGCCACCTGTCCCGCCGCCGACCGTCATGGTCGCAGTCCCGCCACCGGTTGCACTGACGGTCTTGCGTGCCGCGCTCATCCGGGCAAGCACGATCGCAGTGACCAGCGCGGCGATATCCATGAACGGATAGAGCGCACCGATGAAGCCTTCGTAAAAGATGCCTTCGCTGTCCAGCATGGCCATGCCAGCGGCGAGGGTGGAGGCAGAAACCGCGCCAAAAAGACCGGCGGTGGCCATGCCGTCCATCGGTGAAACGCCGCGCCAGCGGGCGAGTGTCTGGCTGCCAAGCAGAACAATGGCGATCCCGATGACGGCAGCACCAATGGCCGGCACCATGAGTGAGACAAAATCAGCCTCGCGAATGGATATACCCGCTCCCAGCCCGACCTTGAGCAAAAGCAGGATGACGATGAATTTATAAACGGGATCAGGGACTTCCAGCTTGCTACCCAAGGCGGCGAGCATCATGCCACCCAAGAGAAATGCCAGTGTCGGCTTTTGCATCTGGGCGACCATTGTGGTGGCGATTTCGATGACGATGTCCATGCGGACCCCCTTTGATCTGGTGTTGCAGGGGATATGCAGTAGATCTGGTCGCATTAAAAATATAAAGATTATCCAGTATCATTCTAAAAAATAGAACTATGGATAATCTGAACTATCACCACTTGCGCTACTTTCATGCGGTCGCCCATGATGGCAACCTGACCCGTACGGCGGAGCGTGTGAATCTGTCGCAGTCGGCGTTGTCTATACAAATCAAGCAGTTAGAGGCACGGCTGGGCCATGCCCTGTTTGACCGGGTCGGCCGACGATTGGAGCTGACAGAGGTGGGGCGGATTGTGCTGGATCATGCGGATCGGATTTTTGGAACGGGGGCGGAACTACTGGCCACTTTAGCGTCAAGCGGTGATGTTAAGACGCCATTGCGGGTTGGGGCGCTGTCGACCCTGTCCCGGAATTTTCAGTTGCGGTTTCTGGAACCGGTTCTTGGCAGGGGCGATGTAGATCTGGTGCTGAAATCAGGGAGCGCGCGGGTGCTGTTCGAGGCGCTGACATCGCTGGCGCTGGATGTGGTTTTGACGACGGAGCCGCCACAGGCTGGGGGCGATTTCACGGCCCATCGCATTGCCGAACAGACCGTGGCGCTGCATGGTGTGTCGGCCCGGATGCACCACGGATCACTGAAAGAAATACTGAAAAATGAACCACTTATCGTACCGACAGACAACGCCATACGGGTGGCGTTTGACAGTCTGGTGGCAAGGTTGGGCGTGTCGCCGCGGATTGTGGCGGATGTGGATGACATGGCGATGGTGCGGCTTCTGGCGCGGGCAGATACAGGGCTGGCTGTGGCCCCGACAGTGGTGCTGGCGGATGAAATCGCGTCAGGGCGGCTGCGGACGGCGCCGTTTGATCTGAATATCTCGGAGAGTTTTTTCGCCGTAACGGTCCGCCGGAGTTTCCCGCATCCGGAATTGGAGCGGCTGATCGGGGTTAACCTGGGGGGAAGCGGTTAATGCCAGGAGCCCCTGCGAAAACCGTATCGGCATCACGTCGGACTTGCGTCGGCAAAACGTCGGACCCCACCGTACGGTAGGGTGGGTTAACGGGGCGTGCGGTGGGAAAGGTGAAGGAAGGGTTAAGGGGTGGAGGTGTCGGCACATACCAGACTCTCTACACCCCGTTCGAATGCTGCGGTCGCGGCCCGCATTGCTGACATTCGCCGCAACCGCAAAATCAGGTGGTCGTTAACTTACACAATTCGGGACAAGGCGCCATTTCGCTGTGATTGCGCCCACGGCGGCAATAGGAAGGTTGCAACAAGCTTGGTATGCGCTGCGGCCCTAAAAGATCACGGTCTTAATCGGCTCATCGCCAAACGCCTTACTTGAGGATTTCGACCATTTCGGCGTAGCCGCGTGACGTGGTGTGTTGCAGCGGCGTTACCCCATCGCGATCTCAGATGGATTTGTCTGCACCTGCATCAACGAGGATTTGCACAGTCTTGATGTGGTCAGGGCCTCCGTCGCCCAATACGACCGCTTCAATCAGTGCCGTCCACGCCAGATTGTTGATATGATCCAGTGGTGCGCCACCTTCGACAAGACGCGCGACCACGTCGTGATGTCCAAGATGGGCAGCAGCGATCAGGGCTGTGCCGTCGTAAACGCTGGTGATCAGATCCGGCGCGTTTCCAAGCTCCATCGCCAGTGACACCATTTCCGGGTCATCTGCAACGGCTGCGATGGTCAACACATCATGAACACGATTTTCGAGGGCGTTCATATCCGCGCCACCATTGGCCAGTGCGATCAGCACATTATCATGTGATGCAAATGCTGCGACATGTGCGGGCGTGCGCTGTGACCGATCTCGGACATCCACATCGGCACCTGCTGCGATCAAACGGCTGATCTCATCCACGTCGCCCTCGTGGGCGGCTAGGTGCAAGCCTGTATAAGACGCGATGTCAGAGGCAGATGGGGCCGTTTGCGCATGGGCAGACCCGGCGGCGGCGATGGCCAAAGCGAAGAGAAGGGAACGAAGCATGGTGCTACCTTTCAAAAAGAGGGGCCCGCCCCGCTGAAGGGACGGGCAGTGTGATTTATTCAGCGCCGATTGCGTCAAGACCGGCACGGGCGCATGTTTCGTCGATTGCGCCGGATGGCGCGCCACCGACACCGATACCACCGATCAATGCACCTCCGATCCGGATGGGCAGACCGCCAGCCTGTATCACCAGACGGCTGTCCATATCGCGCAAACCGCCATTTTCAGGGTTGCTGCCGATAAAGCCCGCAAGACCTGCCGTGTCACGGCCCATGCTGGAGGATGTGAACGCTTTGCCTGTGCTGGAACCGACAGTATGCGGGCCTGCATTGTCAGCGCGCAAAAGCACTTTGGTCTCACCGCTGCGCGCAACGATTGCAACGCTGAGGTTGTGGCCTTCGGCAGAGCAGGTGGCGACTGCGGCCTGTGCGGCAGAGGTCGCCATGTCGAGCGGCAAGTAAGGCGCTGTTGGCAGATCTTGGGCAAAGGCTGCGATGGGTGTCAGCAGAGCGGTCGAAAGAGCAATAGAGCGGATCATTGGTGTATTTCCTTTTGTTGAACTGATGCTCCGGTTCTAATTCGCAGTCATGACCCGTGATATTCGTAGCATCCGCAAAGGTGTCCGTAGTTCTACTGATCCGCCTTTGCATCCAGCCAATACCGCGTGAGTTCCGCCGCTGAAGACGTGCCCGCTTTGGCTGCAATCGCTGCACGGTGACTTTCAACCGTACGGGGCGACAGGGTCAGCGCATCTGCGATTTGCTTTGTGGTCAAACCCTTTGCGATCATCTCAAGAACTTCTTGTTCCCGCGTGGACAGGTGACGCACCAACGCCACCGCTTCTGCGCGTTCTTCCAAAGCTTGCCTGCGTTTCTCCAATTCCGTATGGCCCTTTTGGATTGCGTCAATCAGGTCATTTTCGTCCACCGGCTTGCTGAGGAAATCAACCGCACCATTGCGAAACGCGCGCCTGCACGCCTCTATGTCACCGTGGCCACTGATGATAACAGTGGGCCAAGTCACGCCTTGCTCCGTCAGCTTTTCTTGGAGTTTCAGACCCGAAATCGCGGGCATCCGGATATCAAGGATCAGACACCCCGGCGTCAGATCTGCCGCTTGTGCCAAGAATGTCTCGGGTGATGCAAAGCTGCGCACAGTCAGCCCGACAGTTTCCAACAGAAGGCTCAGGGCGCTCCGGACCGCCTCATCATCATCAACAAGGTAGACGTGGTTGGTCATGGCGCCGCCACCTTGGTTGAGAGCGGCAGGGACAGACGGAACGTAGTCTGGACAGTGTTGTCCAGCAGCATGATATCACCGCCCATTTCCTCAACCAGCCTATGACACAGCGCGAGGCCAAGCCCGGTTCCGTCCGGCTTGCCTGTCACGAATGGTTCAAAGACGCGGGGCTTGAGATGGTCAGGCACCCCAGGCCCATTATCGCTGACGTCCAGAATGACGGACCCACCATCAACATGCGTGCGTATCGTGACCTGTGCCGCGTCCGAGGCATCAAGCGCGTTGCGCACCAGGTTGAACACAACCTGTTCCAACTCGACCGGATCGGCATCAACAAAGAGTGGGCCAGCATGCAACGAAAGGGTCATGGCAGCCCCGTTCGTCTTCGCCTCCAATGCCAGCAGATTCTCAACACTTTGCGCGGCTTCATGGACGGAACAGGCTTCAGACGGCGCACGGTTTGGTTTGCTCCACCGTCGCAGGCGCTCAAGGATATTCGCCGCGCGCTGCGCTTGCGAAACCGTGTCATCCAACACCGTACCAAGACGGTCAACATCACCGCGCCGCGCCAAGTGGCGGCCAGCCTGTGCTTGGCTCAGGATCGCGGTCAGCGGTTGCGCCAGTTCATGCGCCATGCCGCTGGCCATTTCACCCATCGCATTGACGCGGGAGGCATGGGCCAGCCGGGTTTCCTGCGCGCTGAGTTTCGCGCGGTTCTCTGCATCTTTGGTGCGCGCGCGTTGTTTGAAACCGAAAGCTGACAGCAAAAGGAGCGCCGTGACCAGTGCGATAACAGACAGCACTTTTCCGACTGGCAAGAGGTCAGACAGATCAACGGCCAAAGATGTCTCAAACATCAAAGGCTGAGACGCACTGCCAAGCGGCTTGGAGAACCCGGCCTCTTGTGATTGAAGTTGACCCACCAATGCCGTTTGGCTGTCCGGCGTTGAAAGACGCAAGGACACAGATGGCGCGTCCCAAAACGGCTCGTCTGTGGCGACCAACCCTCTCGCGTCGATCACCAGCGCCAAACCATGCTGTGCTGCTTCAGAATTGGGGGTCCGTTTCACGAGCAGGTAGTGATCTGGCACGTCGGGCATTTGCCCGATTTGCAACGCCCCGGTCGAGCCGCGGGCCAGTTCAACGACGCGCTCCCTCGCCTGTGCAGAAAGGCTGGGCTGCGCTTCTATCACGGGTTGGGAAGGATCGTATGGCACGACATTCACCGACGTAATCCGAGGGTAAAACCGCTTGATCGTCGCGGCCACGTCGAGCAACAAATCCTGCCGTGCAACCCCACCCGCCACAAAAATCGCAGATAGCGATGTTAAATGCGCATCATGCTGATCCGCGCGTTGAGACACCAGACGATGCAGCGTTTCACTTTTGACCGTCAGTTCACGCACGAGGTTTTGCCGCTCAAAAAACGCCAAACCGCTGAGCGCGAGCACGACGGCACACGCCCATAGTAACGTGTTTCGCCAGAAATTTTTTGGGCGTGAGACAGTCATTTCTATTCATCGCAGCTGTGGGTGCAAACACCAATCCGTATTTCTACGGTTACGAGGCTTTGCCGCGATGCCAATTCAATTGAGACCCCGTATCGAAAGGACCCGTCATATTTCACAATATCATCAAGGCGAAGAAGTGGACATTGATGCAGCTTACAGCATTTGGAACCTTGGGCTCACAGCTACCGTTTTCCGCCTCGTGGCCTCGTGTAGGATCGACTCAGATAGCATCGACACGAACGGCCCATTCCTGCCATTCACCGACCGGTCGAGATGCTGCGATCGCAGCCCGCATTCCGGTCATTCGCTGCATGTGCAAGATTTGGCGTCTAGCTAACTCACAGTTCGCGGGACATTGCTGTCATTGGCGTCATTGGCACCAATGACCGGACTGTTATTTGCTGGGTCGATCTCTGCCGGATCGCCAACAATCTGCGCGCCGCTACTTTCCCTAGGCCCCGCGAGTGTTAATCATGCCGGATCCACTCGCACGATCTAACGCGCCGCGCAGTTCCGGGGCCAGTTCCCGGCTCACCGGCAGGCTCCGTCCGTCATGCAGATCAACGGTCCACTTGTTGCCCGACCGATTCAGGCTCTTCACGGCATCCAGCCCTACCCAATGCGATCGGTGCACACGCATTCCCGGATAGCCGTCCAGTTCCGCCTCGGCATCGGCCATCCGCATTAGTAACGTTTCGGACCCAGCCCGCGTCACGACTTCGAGGTAATGGTCCTGAATGGATAGCGATACCAGTTCTCGACCCAGATCAGGTCGCAGTCTACGCAGAAACACCTCGCCAGGGGTGTGCGGGCGCGAGGAGGCTTTCTCAGGCGGTAAAGGGGCCATCTCTGGCGTGGGCATCTTCACTGGCAAGAATCCACCCTTGCGATACTCGATCAGCCCCATAATGCAGCCCACTACGGCCACAAAGAGCCAGATCGTCAGCCCGAAAGCAGGAGTCGGGATGACTTCGCGGTACAACCCCTCGAGAAAGAGGATGACTACCGCTCCGGGCACCGCCGCAAACAGCACAGCCCCAAACAGCCGGATGTAATGGTCAATATGCGCTAGCGCCGGATGGGTCAGCGTCAAGACGATGGCCACCTCCATGAAAAAGCCCACGCCCAGTAACGCGACGCTCCAGTACACGGCGCGCTGGCTTAGGGAAAGCGCCTCGTAGGTTCCGAACGGCCCTACCACGACGGCAAGCACGACCATGATCAAAACGACCAGTGATTTTCTAAGCAGCCAGAATCCCATGCCATTTCACGTAACGCAAAATGGAAGTTCTGCCAAATGCCGATTTTTCCAAGACATTTTGCGAATTTCGGGTTGCCGGCCTGACGTCCACCCCCAAACCATCAGGCATTGCGACGACCAAGTCATTTTCACCGGAGATCAGCGCGTGCCGCAGTTTGGAGTTACTGAAAGCACCCTCCCAGAAGCTAAATAGGAGATAAGTTATGAGAGAACCAATCAAGGTTGGCTTTGAGGAAGTACGCGACGCTGCAGTCGCCTTAAGCGAATTTGAGACGGATCTTGGCGCGAAGATGCTTACCGACGCGCTTGAAACCATGCTTACCGGACAAGCCAAACCGGCAAATCAATTCTCCGAAGCGTTGAAGCAAGACAAGAGCGCACTTGAATTGCTTTCGCGGTCAGACCGGAAACCGGGTGGGAAGATCGCCGTCCCTTGGCAGAACATGCGCATTGCCAAGGACGTTGCCGGAATCGGCACAGAGAAAGTCATACGGTATCTCAGGCGCTCGGCCGAAGAACTGGGCGAAGATCGCAAGCGCGAAGCCCGGATCATGGCAAAGACGGCGAAGATGATCGACGTGAAGGACGACACCAGCGCGTATGATCGCAGCTCGATGAAAGAGCTGTTCGGCCCGCTCCAGATAGATCGCCGCACCGGCAAGCCCATTGTTGACAGGCAAGCCGCCCGGGTTCGGGGCACGGCGCTGGCTGCGCTGGCAAAACTGACACCAGAGCTGCGCGCTGAGATCCGAGCCTGGTCGGCCTCTGCCCCGCTTCCGAAAGTCACGCGCGGTTATCTTAGTCGGATCTGGGGTTGGCGTTTCATCGACGGCGGCGTGATGCTGGCAATGATGGACCCGGGCAATGGACAGGGCAACCCGCCCTCGACACCTACGCCGATGTCAGAGCTGCGCTTCAATCTGCACCGGGTTGACTGCATCAGCGACACCGACGGTGGCGAGATGGGTGCTGACGAGATCGAATTGGGTGGAACGGACACATCGGGTATGGAGAACGCGCCTACGGATGCGTTGATTGGCACGTTTGGGCCCGTGTCCGCAGGCGATTTCCGGACCGGCGACGACCGAACCTTCTCACCTCCCTTTGTGCTTAACAATTGGGGCCTGACAGGACTGGACTTTCCGCACACCTTCCTAGTCAATTTGCTCATGTCCGAGAAGGATGCGAACGATAGGTTTGTTGAGATCCTTGATGACCTTGCCGCAGCAAGCGCCGATGATCTGAGTGCCCTCATCACCGCTGTTTCTGCGGCTGCAGGTGCTGCCGCAGGGGCCGCAATCGGCGGCGCGATCGGCACATCGGTTGCTCCCTTGATTGGGTCACTTATCGGCTTGGTCGTCGGAGCGCTTGCCGGGCTTGTCGGCGCGTGGGTTTCTGGGGCAGTCAATCCCGAAGTGTTTGAGAATGTCCGGACTTTAGCGGTCATTCTCGACGCACCTCATGAGTCCCGCGACGGCTCGACCAGCACACCGAGCGAGACTGTAACCTATGTCGACCATGGGGGACACTACACCGTTCGGTGCAACTTCTCTCTGCACTGATCCTGGTTTGGTGGCGGAACGAAACAATAGCTCCCGCGTGCGAAGAGTGCGCGGGAGCAACTATGCCTATGATTGGGCTAGATGCAGAACAGCAGCCATTCAGGGTGAGCGCAGCATCATTCAACTTGGGCTCGTTGCAAACCTCTGATGCGGCGCGGCATCGGCGTGATCTGGGGTGCCCGGCGAGGTAAACCGGCCCAAAGCCGCCGTCCGTCGACGATATCAGATGCTCCGGTGCGCCCGTCAGACCGGACTTTCGCCGCAACCGCGAAATCTTGAAGGTGGCGAACTCACACATCGCGGGATTTTCCCGACCTTCGCCGCATAGTGCGCCGACGGCAGCTAGCGGTCTTTGCGCACTCACGTGCAGATAGATAAGATATGTCCAAACTACAATTGGAGACAAACATGCGCCTCTTTATGACCTCATCCCTTTTTGCTTTTTTGGTTCCGCTGGCCGGCAGTGTCGCAGCGGAGGGGCTGGTGTCTGTCTATCGTGAAGAACTCTACCCGGCGAGTTATGACACGACCCTAGTATACTCACAGCAATGGTCTGCCGCTTATCTGACTGAGGTCTTCAGCGACGTGCACAGCATCTATGTCGGTAGCGAGGGCAAGCTGAGCGCCTTTCACGGGGTGCTCGAACTGCATTGCACCCAGCCAGAACTTTCTAGATGGGTCGCCACCGGGGAAGTCCCAGATGAGAACACCGTACCGGGTGAGGCGATCCGCGAGATCAGACGGTTGTATTGTTAGATTAAAGACGCTGCGGTCAACGCGCAGTTAGGGCCGGTTCCGCCGAGCTTCAAATGATCACTTTTCCGAAAGTGGACTTTGGCTTCGGTACAGAAAATCTGAAAAATCGGCTCTCCGCCGCCATTAGTTCGGTCGCAGCATGTTCGCGGCTCCGGTCCGGTGCCATCGGCAGGGACGGCCCAGACCGGATGAGGTGGGTGGCTCCTGCTCCACCGGCATCGAATGTGCCAAAGTGCAGTTATCATCAACTGCTAGGATAGGAGCCACCCAATGACAGTTAAGACAGTCGGCCTAGATTTGGCCAAGGATGTTTTTCAAGTTCAC
>NZ_JBKQXN010000305.1:0-5277 GCF_046762905.1 Yoonia sp. R2-816
GGCTGATCTTTCCTCGGCGCGCACCTCCAGGAACACCTCCTGGACCTTTGGGTCGCTGTGGATCGTGGCGTTGGCATTCTTCGGCGGCCAGACCTTCGGCTGATTGCGCACATTCCCCTGCTGATCTGTGTGGAAGCCGATATAGAGCTGCGCGGACTTCCACAGTCGGCGGGTTGCTTTAGCGACCTGGTTCATTCTGCTTGCGTCCTCAAGGTTGTTGTTTCGTGTGTGCTATGTTGCTATTGGTGTCCCACCCCCGGAAGGGGTGGAACGTGGACGCTTACTTAGCGCCGTGTTGTGCAACGCCAGAAGCCATCCCACTTGGAAGGCCCTTTCAAACAGGCCACGGAAACGGCCTGTTCTGCGCTGCCACTTGCTATCTGTCCCCCTTCCGCGTTTTTCCCCCGCAAGGAGGGGGCCGATGGAAAAGATCCGGAGCTGATCCGGGCAGGGTGGTCAGGCTGAAAAACGGAAAGTTTGCCCGCTTGCGGGTAAAAGCCGTTTTTCTGCTTGAGGCGCACAAAAAGAAAGATGTGATCCGCGCCCTGGCGCGGATCTCTTTTTGCGCCTTCCACCACGACGGGATCAGATACGAGAGATTTTCGGCCCCCTGACGCCGGGGAAAGCAAGCGCCGCAGACCGCTTGTCGGTTTGCGCTTTGCTCGATGTCTATCGAGCGTGGTCCTTGCAAAAGGCCGAGTGAAACGAGGGAATCGCGTTACCCGCAGGGACGAAACAACCATGTGCAGGCGACCATTTTGGCCGCGTCGGCAAGCTGGCTCGGAGAGACAGATTCCGGCGCTCTCGGGCCAAAGGTCGATCGCATGTGGTTGGTTCGGGTCGGGCGCCGGTGCAGCCGGCGTCCGAGTAGCGACCGGTCCCGAGCTGCAGGCTCGGGATTTGCCCATAATCCCTGACAGGTTCACAGCACGATATTGGGTCTGCCCCCTGCTCATCATGGGTCGACGGGATTCTTTCTTAGGGCCATTCCAGCCGCACCGAATATCAGCGCTTCCCTGGGGAAGCGCTGCCCCGAGCTGCAGGTTCGGGGTTTGCCAACATCATGCGGAAACGCAGAAAAGCGGCCCCGAGAGGCCGCAAACTGTCAGGTTCCGATGAAGTTCAATATTGCTGCCGTGATTGCCGTCGTGGCACCGATCAGCGCAGCTGCAGCCAGAAACGGTGCTAAGAAGGTATTGACGCCGATCTGTTTTGTTTCAGCAATCAGCTTCGCCACTTCAGCGCGTAGTTTCTCGTCTGTCAGTTTGACTTCGGCTTCGGTCATGTCGTTCATGCTCATGATGATCTCCTTTGAATATAGGTTGCAAACCGTCTGAAAGCAAAGCGAACTCGCCCGCCCTGCACGGTCGCGGGCATTTGGACACGCCGAGTCAAGGACCGCTGAAGGCGGCGTGCGAGCGCCGCGCTTGCGCGGCGTGAAGTCCTTGACCGGTGTGGGATAATGACAAGACCGTGTGGGGGTGGGCCGCCCGGCCCTGGGCCGCGCCCGGCGCGGGCCAGGTTAACAGCCGGGCACGATCTGCACGGGGTCCGCCAGGCGCAACGTGCAAAGGATGCGACTGGTCTGACTTGCGACGGTTGTGGGTTCCGATTGAAAAGGGCGGTTGCCCAGTTGATCGGGCCGGACCGAATGCGCGGACAAGCAGTCTGATGCAATCAGTTCGCGCTTGCGCGAATGGGGGGACGCGCCCGGCGCAGGGGGGGCCTGACTATATTTTCAAGGTAGCGAAGCTACTATGAAAATAAGGAAGGGGCCAAGGCGCGTCCCCCCTCCCGTACTATCAACATTCACTACCGGTTCAATCGAGAAGGCAGGCCAGCGGTTGAGCTGATTAGTCTGGATAGGGATTTGCTGGGTCATAATGCGCGCCCGCCTCACAAAACAGCCATCGCAACCGTTGAGCCATGCCCGATGAACTTGGGACCGGGCAATAACGCGGCGAAGTGGCGGGGGCATTATCCAACCACTGTAACCAGCCAGATAGACCCGATGATAAAGCCGGGTCATCACAGATCCGCCGCCTTTCGCAGTACTTCATTCATTCGGCTTTGCCAGAGCGTCAGCGGAGGCAGACCTGTCTGAACCACCGACGTGATCCTTGCCTCAAGCAAGGATCTCCACTGAACCTTCGATGCGGTGTCGGAAAATGAGCGTTGGAATGTGAGCATAGACAGCAGAATTGGCAGGCCCGCTCATGGGGCCTACCGGACGTCTCTTGCTCTCATGTGGAAGCTTCTACGTGCTCCGCTTCAGCGATGACGTCTTGATATTTATCTATATGCCCGCATGGGTTCTGCCAGCAGCTCACGTCATACCACTCACCGTCTTCGCAGAATTGTCGCAACGCGGGCTTCCCACGTTTTTCGCCGCATTTGGGGCAAAAGTCAGAGATTGTGACCCTTTTGATGATTTGATTTATCGAGCGGTAAGTTTTGCCCCAAAGTCGATGCTGCAAAGCGCGATCCAGTACTGACACGTCCATTTTCGTTTCCTTTTCTTGAAAGAGGTTTGTGGACGGCCCTTTGCTGGACCGTCCATTGTTTTGCTCACGCGGCATTGAACTGGCCGACCTTGATGCCTTTCGCTTCGGCCTTTTGGCCAAGGTTTATCGCGACGCCATTGCCGCCGAAGATCAGGACGCCAATCGGCTTGGCCGCGAGGATCGCATCATTGGCCTTGAATGGAGCGGCTTTGCCGTGGCCCTGCCAGTTTGGCCGAAAGAGGATCTGGCGAACCTTGTTGTTGCGGGCCCATGTGGCCGCGATCCGTTCCACACCCTTGCCGTGACCTTTGTGGCACAGAACCATGTCGGGATATTTGGCAAATGTCTGGTCCAGAATGCGGTAGATTTCGCGGCAGTCTTTGGCCTCTGCATCGCCGGTGATGGCAATCTTTGGTCCCTCGACCTTGTTGCGTTCGGCCTGTTCGCGGTCGTGCCGGTTCAGCAGCTCTTTGGCTTCGAAGACCGCACCGGTTGCCTGCGCGTCTTTCGTGGTGCGGCTGCCGGTGACGGGCGTATAGGCTTGCCCGGTCTCGATTTCGTAGCACTGGGCGGCCTTTTCCGCCATGATCTTGAGCGCTTCGGCTTTCTCCCAGAGGATCTCGAACCGGCTGGATGTCTTTTCCAGTTCCATTTCGGCGACTTCTGACCCGTCCTGAGCCTCGATCAGCCCTTGGATCTGACGCTTGTGTTTGTCGGCCTGCTCTGCCAGTGCCGTCGCCCGGCGCTGCAGCAATGTGGCTAGTCCATGTGCCAGTGGTTCGATCTCAGATGCAAGACCGGTGCCCTGCAGCCCGCCGATCAGGGTCTCGAAGGTTTCGAGCACGATCTGGTCGCGCAACTCGTCGTCATTTGGGATGATCAGGTCGTCTGTGCCGTTTTCGGTCAGGCCAAAGAGTTCAATCGCGTCATATGCTGTTGATTGGTCGAACATCTCGTTTTCTCCTATGGATGTCTTGCCTCCACGGAATGCGGGGCATGTCCGGTGACCCCCTTCTAAAGTGGTCCGGGTCAAGGACGCCTCAGGCGCCAGCTTTGCTGGGCGCGTGGGGATGGCAAAAATACGGAGGGTCCGCCCCAACGGGGTGGAAACCGTCTTTTTGATATGCCCATGCGATCCTTGAGGCGGGCCGCTTTATGAGCCAATCCGGAGGATATGCTTCCGCCTTCAGTAGGAGGAGGAATACGTGAGGCAGGCGATACCGGCGCAGGCAAAGGCTGATGGGCTGCGCAGCGCCGACGACGGAGTGGAGGAACGCCTCATCTGAGCTTGCGAAGATGATGGCTGACGGAATGTAGTCTTCGGCCAAACGGCCTGTCAGACTGCTCGTGCCGCAATCGACTGACGGGCCACCCCACGCTACATCCACACGACTGTGTGAGCGCGCAAGGCGCGCTTCAGATTTTCGACACGCGAAGCCGAGAAAGGCTGGCCGTCAGGCACTAATACCCTAAATCCGCATTATTTATTTCGGGATATCGATCAATTATTCTTTGAACACTGCCAACGACGCCGGTTGCGGAGCTAAAACCGTCCATCGCATAATCGAGGCACTCCAGTTGTGCTTTCAGGGTCATATGCATGGCGATGGGAACATTGCCCCTTCTGTAAAACTGAGGCTGTTTCTGAAAGTGGCGGTTAAACAAGCGGTCATGGTGAGCACAGATGTTCCGCAGATCAACGAAGCCTGGTATCCATGAATCGAAGACCATTGGGACCGAAACACCAAATTCCGATGCAATTTCTTTTCTCACATCGTTTGCAAGCGCTTCGTAAAAGCGTGCCGCGGTCCCGAAGGTGAAAAATTCTTTCATGATCCATATCGGCGGCAGAGGTGGCTCCGTGTATGTAACTCTATAATGCCGTGCGCGTTGGTCCTTCGTCTGACTGAAGACTTGTATTGTCTTCTTGATCGCTTCGTTGTGATGACCACTGGTCCGGAAGGCTGCGTCTTGGAAATACGGGTGGCTGCCGAACCGTGCGCTTAGTACCTCCGAGAGTGCGTTGCGAAATGCCAGTTCAAAACGCCCGACGGCCATGAAGCAGACATCCCGTATCTTTGTGTCACCTTCGTAAAGACGTAAGATCTGGTTGTACGTTGTGCCTGGAATGAACGGTTTACCAGGCAACGAATTGTCCCTGAAGCTAAGAAAGTAGATCCTTAGTCTTTCATATCCAATCTCTTCGATTTTCCGCGCGGCGACATTGGGACGGGCGACAGTCAAGCCGCACGCCCTCAAGTGAGAAATTCGGTCCGCTGCCGATGCATGCGGCTTATTGTAAGGATTTGTGGCCATCTACAAATAAGAAGGGCCGCCCTTTTGCACCTCCGAAGAGCGTGTGGCGACCCGTGACAATGTCTACCTAACCCCAGTGTACGAATATTTCAAGTCGATTGATGTGTATCACCGTACGCCCGGCGAAGAGCTCGTTACCCCTTGTGGGCCGAGACACCTTTGGTGGCTTGGGTGAGGCTTTGCCAAACGAGTGCCCGGTCAGCTTCAGCTGATCGCCCCAGCTTTGCGCCATGCTTCGGCTTCTCTGGCCATTGGCGTAAAGAGTGATCACCGCTTGGATACGACCTCCACCGCGTCCAGATGAAGCAATCGCGCGACAATAGACGATGGTGATCGCCCAAAGTCACGCGAGATGGAACGAACGTCACGCTTGTCGTTCTGAAACGCGTGCAATAGACGTTGATCTTCCTCAGCACTCCATCGATGGCCATGGCGTTCAGGTTTTGGTTCATCTGGT
>NZ_JBKQXN010000306.1:0-350 GCF_046762905.1 Yoonia sp. R2-816
TTTGCAACACCGGCTCGCTTGAAGTTCATGCGCACTGATCGTTCAGAAGCACAAGCGATTTCAGATGTTGTTAAGCGGCTTTCCATGGCCGAGCCCTCAGTGACGTTTGTCTTACGAGACGTATCTGGTGGAGGCGAAGGACGTGTTGTCTTCCGGGCAGATCGTGAGAGCGGTGATTTGTTTGATGCATTGCACGCAAGGCTCGCAAAAGTTTTAGGCCGTGACTTTGCGGACAACGCATTGCGGATCGATGGGACACGGGATGGACTTCGGCTTTACGGATATGCGGCCCTCCCAACCTATTCGCGGGGCGCTGCGGTGTCGCAATTCCTTTACGTCAACGGCCGTCC
>NZ_JBKQXN010000307.1:0-1454 GCF_046762905.1 Yoonia sp. R2-816
ATGCTTGAATGTGAATTTTGAGCCGTAAATGGAGGGTTGATGAGATTTGTACTCGGCAATGAGAATGCCGACAGAGGTGCCACCGGTACTCATGCGCGCGATCTGATCGAACTTGCGGGTACGTTCCTCGGTCAGTTGTGCGGCACGGGGCACGCTAAAAGGTTCTGGAATAAAGACGACATCACCAAGACTCAAACCCTTGGCGATTTTGCTGTCCAACCCCCGGCGCAGAGCAGAACACACGACACCCCACCATCTTTTGCCCTCCATCGCAGGAACCCATTTCACCAGATCGGCCTCGTGCCACAGATAATGCAGCAAAGCTGTCAGGCTCATTTTCCTGGGGTTGCTGATGGCTTCGGTTGCAGCTGCCCCTGGCGTTGGGGGTGGTGCCGCCTGACTACGCCGTTTGGTGAGGGGAAAGCCCAGCTTGAGAAGTGTTGTCCCCTCATCTGCGGATTCAATAATGGCAGTCCCGTTGAGCTCGGACAGGCCCGAAAGATGCTCTGGAGCTTCGAAGGCATCGCAGTCAGCGGCGTGCAGCGGACCCGTCCCTGGCATACGCTTCACGTAGAAACGTGCCCCTATCTTTGCAATGTACATCTCCTGAGGCGGTCGCGTGCAGCGGCATTCAACACGTGTGCGCGTTTTGTGGGCTTCTTCAAGTGCGGCCTGCGCATCTTGCGCGGACAGATCCAACGCGCGACCATTCAAGTAAAGCAACATGCTAAGTCTCCCACATGATAAATGGTCGCCACCAGCCCTGGATTTGTGAAGGGTACACTGTGCCAATGAGATCACTGTCGATGGCAAAAGCCCCCCTGCCCGCGACTTCGAGCGATCCATTCGCGAGACGTTTGCGAATGCGTTTGAGAAGTGCGGTGTTCTCGGGAGCTGCCGGGTGACAAACCTGGTCGAAGAACAAGAAATCGGCGTGGTCTTGCCGCAGACAAAATGATACGTAAGTTGCTTTTTCGCTCGAGGTGCGAATGTAAAGCCCCAGTGGTGCCGAGCTGGTCCAATTAATCGTAAATCTGGTTTGCGCGGGCAGGGTCTTGATCGCCAGGACGGCAATGAAGGCCACGAAGAGAAGAAGAACCCAGATCGGTGGTTTGCGTCTCTTCAATTGACCGCTCCTTCTGACAGGCGAAGGATGTTGTGTCCGCTATCCGCATGGAAAACGCGCACGCCAAGCAGGCGCCCCATGTCAGCGCTGATCTTGCGGCGCAGTACCGCAATGGGCAGCGGTTCAGTCCAATAGTCATTGGCGATAATGATAACATTGGCCGGGCGGGCAGCTGCTACCCGCAACCAACTGGCAAGGCTGAATCCTTCAATGCAGGCGAGCCATTGGGTATGGGGGCGAATGTCGGAGCGATGAACGACAGCAGGTGCAAAAGGCCAAAGGTTCCCGGTCATTCCAGGTATACCCACTTGCGCGGCATAAGCGAGTG
>NZ_JBKQXN010000308.1:0-13358 GCF_046762905.1 Yoonia sp. R2-816
CAACATTGTGGTTTCCTTTGATGGTTTGGTTTGCACCTCCATCAAAACGGACAACCATCATCTCCATCAAGAGATGTGCCGTCCCCATTTCAGCTTGCTGAGAAGGGGGCGGTGTCAGATCACATCGAGACTAATTCAGATCAGTGCCGGACTTGCGCAAACTGCGATGAGGCTGGCGATTTTTGTCTCTTTGCAATCGGTAACCATCGTCATTTCATGCCACCTTCATCATCTTGCGCATGACCGGATCAGATCTTCTTGTCGCAAAACGCTGCCCAATCAGTCGCAACATCTGCAAACCGCTGCGCAGGATGGCGCGACCAGAGACCTTTGAACCTGCGACCTCGTGCCATTCGGCAAGGGGCACCTCGTAAAAGCAATGCGACGGTTGCGCCGTCTTCGCGGCGATGCGCGTGAACAACTCGACATCGAACAACCAGCCAGCGGTGAAAGGCTGCGCAAGTGCTGCGTACAAAGCTGGCGTGTTACGGAATAGTTTTGCACCGCACTGCGTATCGCCAATTGGCAGACCTGTTGCCAGTCGCGCAAGCCCTGCGCAAATGCGCGATACAGCGCGGCGCGATACGGTTCTGTTGATGCGATGTCCAAGCAATTGTCGGCGGGCCCCGTAAGCAACCGTCACATTGGTGTAGCGGTTCAGAACGACTTCAAAATCTGCGATGGCATCAAGAGGCGTGGCCAAGTCCGCATCCCAATACCCAACCAAAGCGGCACCGATGCGACAGGCGTGCTGCAAACCCGCGCGCACAGCCTCTGCCTTGCCAGAATTCTGGCGCAGGTTCACCACATCAATCTGGCGTGGGTTGGCCAGTTGCAGGTTCAGAAGAATGCGCAATGTCGCATCGGTGCTGCCATCGTTGACGAAGACGAAAGACAGGTTGGGGTTGGCGCCCAATGTCTTGAGGAAAACGTCTTCGTTCAAGCGTTCTGCTTCGTTGTAACAAGGGACAACAATCATCGTCTTTGGCGCATCTGGTGTGACCGGATGGGCGTTGGCAAGATCGGCTTCGTTCAGGTTCATCATTGTCATAGCAGCACTCATTATTTCGATATGCTCGGTATGACTGATGGGCTTGGGGCGCGTCTCGGCACCCAAAGAATAGGTCGTGTTTACATAAGATTAGCGGCAAATTCGAAAGGCTACCCATGCGCTCTTTCGAGAAATCTGGCCGCGCAAATGGAAAGCGGCGCGCCTCGAATGAGACGCGCCGCTATGCCTTTGGATAGGTGCGATACTAGACCACCAATTGCTCGCTTTCAGTAGACGGCGACTGCCGTGTTAGATTTGAACTTTGGGCAATCTTGTCCACATGAAAATCAACGACTTTCGTGAACGGAAAGTCCATTGAAGCAGCCCGATTGTCATCAGCGATGGCTTGTGATCCCGTGATATCTGAAAGGGCCTTTTGCATCTGTCGAGCCATGTCGCCTGCGTCAAGTGCTGCGTAGTTGACGCCGCTGATGCCTTCATCTTCGCAGACATCCACAAAGTCGCCAATGCGCGGGAAAACCGGGACTGCCCCATAACTTGCCGTTTGATGCAAAACCCCGGAACTGCCGGTTGTCGCGCTGTAATCAAAGACACTTAGCAGCGCATCACCGAAGAAATCTGGAATGGCATGCTCTGCGACATATCCCGCAAATTCCACTCCAGCATCGTCTGCCCGGTCTTGCGCAAGCGCTTCAAGATAGCCCGGTGTGTTCGGGTGATCGGATCCACCGATGACCAGTTTTAGGTCCGCGTTTCCCGGTGTTTTGCGCAAGGCATCAAACGCCCCGAGCAGCGTTTCAAGCCGCTTATATGTGCCGAACTTGCCCATCGTCACGATCCGGCGAGGCCGGTCTTTCAAGGGCCGCACGTCGCTGACTTTAGTGTCAAAGGTGCCATGTGGGACCAGATGAACCGACGCGCGCGGATGCTTTGCTTGCAGGCTTTCGGAGTAGCTGCGCAGCGTGACGGTCAGGTAATTAGCCGAAATCAGCGCGCGTTCAATCATCCGTCCTCCAAGCCGAACGATCGCTTGCCGCAGGCGTTGCCCCTTCAGGACCGTTTGTTCCAGATCCACGCCATTCACAATATTATGTGCAATGACACCGCTTGGCGTTCCAGCCAAACGTGCAGCAACAGGGCCTAAGAGACCAAGTGCGGCGGTGACCTCCCGGTCTCCGAATGTGGCCATTTGCAGGTTCCATATTGCACCGTCTGCTTTGGTCTGTCGCAAAGCGCGGATCAGTTTTGGCAGCGTTGATAACTTGTTGAACGACCAGCAGCGCTTGACCGTGATCTTTGGGCCAAGATCCAGTTCAGGCAGGTCGCTGGGCAAAGTGTCTGCAATCACTGTCACTTCGGCAACGTCGTCGCGTGCGGCAAGACCGATCGCCAAGTGAAGACCGTATTCATTCAGACTTTGTTTGCCGGATGGGAATGCAGAAACGAGGGCGATGCGAAGGGGGCGTGTCATATTCTATCCTAAAGTGTGGGGCTTTGGACGAAACTTAAGCGTTTTCGCACCTCAGAAGTGGCGACACTTCGCATAGCGAGGAACTCCATTGGGCCAGCCGGATATACCAATGGATAGTGTGCGTTACTGGGCGAGAAGCCGATCAAAGGATTGACGGACCACTTGCGCCGCAGGCTTTTCCACGCCCTCTGGCGTGAACACCCCAAAGCGTTCTTGCAGATTTTGCACCCAGAGAGAGCCGCCAACAGCCGACGCATCGACAGCCGGGAAATCATAGAGCGTCCACACAAAAATCCCGTCAGCCGCGGCAAGCGCATCCATGCGCTTGCCTAAGTCGTCGGCCTGCCCTTCTGGCGATCCAGGATATCCAAGGCTGATTTCATAAGAAGACACGCCGATTTCCGTGATCATGACAGGGCGGTCCGTTGCCGATTGAACTGCAGCCAAGCGCGCCGCAGCCGTGCCGATCTCACCGTAATCGTGATAGGTAACCAAATCCAACATATCCTCAAGCGCGAGCGCTGCATCAGATGAAGACCATCCAATCGTTAGCGGCAGATCAGGGGCCTCCATCCGCACAAGCGTGACCATCGTCTGAAGCCAGGCAAGTATTTCGGGACGTCCATGCGCTGCAAAGTCCAAGTCTGGCTCATTCTTAATGTCCACCATGACGACGGCAGGTGACGCAGCAAGAACCGGGAGAACAGCCCGAAGTGTCGCTAAGTCTTGCCCCCAGCCCGCCGGATCAAAGGAATACTTGAGATCAAACAGTGTTGGGACGACCTGCAAGCCAGCCTCTTCGGCAAGGAACAAAAATGTCGTTAGTCGGTTCAATGCATCTTCCTGCGTGTCCGAATCTGCAAAATATTCCGTGGTTAGAAAGAACCGCACCGTCGTCGCGCCAAGGTCGCTGATCCGCGCAAAGTCTTGGGCGATGATGTTTTCGTCGAAGGCCGGCCAGAACTTTTGCCAAGGGGTGGCCACAGGGTAGTAGTTGATCCCCGCCATCGGCGCGCCATCCCATCCAATGGGCGACACGTCTATTTCCTTGGCCGCATAGCGCTCATGGGAATAGACGCGCCACCCATTTGTTTCATTCATCAACGTGGATTTGGCTTGATCCTTGACCAATTCGAAATAGGCCAAGTCATCTCCTGTCACCAAATAGCGCGCCACAAGCATCTCAACATCGGCCTGAAAGACAGACCCATCCAGATGATAAAACTGCGGCCGCGCGCTCTGTGCCAAAACAACCATCTGCCCGCCAAGGCGCGCGTCTTTCACTGAACGTTCCGCGCGGTCCTGCGCCACACCACTGAAACTGTCGCTCAGGATGCTTGCGTCCCCTGTGTCCTGGGCCAAAGTCAGGGCGTACCAAGCTTCGGTCATAGCCTGACCAATCATGCCCGCATCACCGGGGGTGAAAGGGCGCACCAACGGGGTTTGCGGATCTTGCCATGTGACGTGATCGGGCCGCTCGCTAAGAGCATCTAGCGCGTCGGCGATGTATTGATGGGTCACTGTCCTTGCGCTGGCCTTTGTCAAAGCTGCAGAGGCACCCCACAGGATGCCACCAATGCAAAAGCAAAAGAGCGCAACACATGCCAAAACCCGTGTCATTCCGCGCCCCTCACCGTCATGTTTTCGGGCTGCGGAGCCACATCAACGTAGCGTTCCACAGAGTTCGCACCAACTTGCACGGCTACATGAAAGGGTGCGCCATCAGGGGCCCGCGACAGCAGGAAGGACACATAGCCATCAAGCACCCAACCTGCGACGGTTTGCCGGGTGCGATCACGCGCGATGACGTCCACCGCGACAGACGTTCCGTCTGGCACAAGGTAGCCCGCGTCGGTTTCCATCGGGCCAATGCGAAGATGGACGGCATTGATCGATGGCTCTGCCCAGATCGCGAAGGCTCCAGCATCCGTCAACACCATATCTTGGATCGCAAAGCGCAAGCCCTCAGCACGCGTCCCGGCCAATGCAACGCTTCCAGAAACATCGCCCGAAAGGTCGCGGGTCAACAGATTGCTTTGCGCAGCGCCATCGCGCACGACTGTGGGCAAAAGCGTCGTCAGGCCGTTCCCATCTTCCAGAATAGTCACAAGGCCAACGCCATCGTCGACGATGTTGCCATAACTGTCACGCAGCACGTCAGTCGAGAATTGCGCAAAGGTTTCTGGTAGAACTCTCTTGTAGGCCGTTGCAAACGTGGGCTGCACGGTCGCCAGATGCGCTGTCACCCGGTAGTCCGCGCGGCTGGATTGTACACCGCCCACATTTGCGCCCGCAAGGAAGACACCAGAGCGCGGCGGTGGCGTGAAAAGCAGGTCAGCAATGCCATCTTGTGTTGTGACATTGGCCGTCTCGCCTGTCCCCAACACCAAGGTGGTTGGCGCGCCATCCACCATATTCCCAAAGATATCCAAACCAATCGCAACCGCGTGGCCAGGCTCAATCCCAGCAACAATACTTTTCGGACCAACAAAAAAGATCGCCGCATCCACCGCCTGTGGCTCTTGCGTGACCGCTTTTCCAGACGAGGTCGTGCGCAACCCGGCCCAATTCGCACGGTCTTCAAGACTGGCGGTTGGCAGGACACCAAAGGCGTCGGTCGTGACCTCTTGAGCAGCAGCGCTGCCAGCTAGAAGGGTGAATGCAAGGAGAAGTCGGATCATATCATTATTCCAGCGGGTCATGGGTCATGGTTGAAACATGCAAGCGGATGGCGGTGTATCCGGCGACATGATCCAACGGGATTGTCCCGACCCGGTGAGATGGCAGCACCGTATCAGCCTGCTGCGTACTGCCGTTGACAATGATCGTGTCGGGGTTGACCTCTGCCACGACCTGCAATGCGTCGCGCGCCGGAAAGGTCATGCGGAGCGCAGCACTTTGGCCGGGATACATGTTGGTTTCAACAAAACCTGCTTGCGACCAGATCGGCAGGCCAGCGTCATCATAAAGAACAGCAACCACCCGCACGATGGTCGCGCTTTCGACGCCGTTATTGACGGCTGTGGCGCTCAAGATTGGCCCATCGCCCGTGTCTTGGATTCGCAGACCGTTTAACGAAATACCCCTGTAAAGATCTGTCCCAGCGACCAATGCGCGGCCTTCGACGAGGGCTTGGGTGGGCGCAGCATCCAGCGTTGGTGGGATCCACATGGTCGGGTCGAACTGGCCTGCAGTTTCGGCATCTTGCAATGACAGCACGTCATCAAAATCAATCCGGTAACCGCTTGTCTCCGCTGGCAAAAGTCTTTGGGCGTTCACGACCCCGGCGGCTTGCCGAGTTGCGGTCGCGTCCATTTCAGCAAACAGGCTGACGTAGGCCGGATCATTGTCCGCGTTGGTGACATCGCCCACGATGGAATAGCGCCCATCCTGCGCAATCAACCGGGCACGACCAAGCGCGATCCGGGGGCGATCAAGCCGGTCGCGGTGCAAATCTGTTTCTGATCTAGGCTGGCGTCGGCCAACAACGTTCCACACGACCGATGTATCGCGTTGCAGACGCACAGGCGTCTGGGTCGCGGGAAGCGTCGTCGGCGCAATGAACCATGCCCCATCGCGCGCGACGGTGCGCACTGGGACAACCTCGGTTTGAATGTTCAGCGCCGTGAGCCAGTCAAGTTCGACCTCCCAGTCCAGAATAGCAGGCGTTTCGTCCTTCAGGGTCACGCGTGTGTCTGTCAGCTTGCCATAGGATGCAATCAGCCCCCCGCGCCAGCGCCAGCCAAACATGACATCTTCGAAAGGCGGACGGGTTCCGGGGTCTATCATTGCGTAAGCTTCTTCAAAGCGCCGGAAATCGAGGTGGTCGAAATATGTAGCGATGACATCTTCTGGCGCGGGCGTTTTCGAAAGCTCTTTATTTAGCGCAAACGCGAACCACGTCCCCAAGGCTAGCGTTGCTGCCGCCAGCCCAATCACGACGGCCCGCACAGCATTGGGACGGGCGAACGAATGTTGGGATGCGACCAGTGGGCGTAGCTCCATTTGATGCGCACCAAAACCGCGCCCAGTGGCTGTCATCACAAAGATCAAGGCAGCCAACCCCAAGGCCAAAGGCGGCACGGTTCCCCACATGAGTTGCTGCCCTGCAGGCAAGCTCCGCCTTGGTTGCAGCACGGGGAGCGGGGCGACGTCGGGGCGTTCCCAGACGGTCACACCGTTTGACAGCTTGTTCAGCCGGGTCCAGCCGCTGAAATGCAGGATCGGGTCATAAAAAGCGTCATTCGCAAAGACGAATTTGAGGTGGTAGCGATCTGCATTCTCAAGGAACTGCTGCAAAGACCCCAAACCGGGCACACCCAGATACTTCGCATTCTCCAACCGCTCGACCGAAAAGCGGGTCATGTCAGGCAGTCTGCGCGCCGAATGATAATTCCCATCCACCGACTGCGCCGTGGTTTGCGCGGCCAAATAGGCGAACTGGTCGCCAAATCCCAAGGTCAAATAGCGCCACCGATCATGTTCATCTTCCCTTAGGAACTTTGCGATCGGTGCGGGATCAATGAACCGGGGTTGGGTTGGCTGAATGACCGGGAGGATTGTGATGAACACCGCCACCGCCGTCATTGAGGCGAATATGCCGCCAACGATCAACCGGTGCACGCCTTTGCCAAACGCTGCCTTTAGGCTCTCACCCGACCGCCCATGCAGCAGCCCATCAATCAAGTGCCCGACGAACGGCAGGATAAGGATCGTCGCCCAGAACGTGAAACGGTCGAGTGTCAGGATATCAAACGCTCCGCCCAAAATGGCGCGGGGGATTGGCGTAGTGCCGCCTGTGCCAAGGACAAAGCAAATCAGAACCATCGCGCCCAACGGCCAGAGCCGCGTGGTCAGCGTTTTGTAAAGCACGAAGGGCAAGAACAGGATCGTGACGCCCCAAGGCAGGACGAAGAACGCGAAGCCCAGATCAGGTCGTTCGATAAAGCTCTCGCGACTGCCGTGTGGGATCGGGACTTGGGTAATTGGATCACTAATAGACCACACCCAATAGGGGTAAACCGTGACGACAATCGCGAGGATCATGAAGATGGCAAGCAGAATGCCACGCATGAATGGAAGAACATAGCGACGCGACCGCGCAAAATAGCCCACGCCAATCGGGGCCACTTCCGCCACGCTGCGCAGAGCTTGCAGGGCCAGAGGTATGATGAACAGAACGCTACCAAAGATCGTCGTGACATGGTGCGCCGCTGTTGTTGCTGCCGCAAAAATGACAGCGGCGATGAAATTCAGGAAGCGCCCATAGACAATCCAGCGGTAAACAAAAGGCAACCCATTCAGAAAGATGCCAAGCGAGCAGATCGTCGGCAGCTGTCCAAAAAGATGGATAGTCTCAGAGATTGAAGACGCCAGTGTCGCAGCGATTGCCGCGTAACCCGCAGCGCGCGGCATGACCCAAAGAAGCGAGAACCGATAAACGCCGATGATCAGCAGGAACAACCCCACCATTTGCACCACGACGAAAGACGCCCGCAGCGGCAGAAAGTGCATCAGCCCCGCAATCGACATATGGGTGCCGGGGGGATAGCTGGTCGTCGAAAAACCAGTGTACCAACGCGGCTCCCACGTATCGAACCAGCTGCGGTGGTAGCTGTCGCCAAAGAACATATGAATGTAGGCGTCGTAGGTATTGCCGTGGGTAAAAGGCAAAAGACCGCCGTGAAACAACAAGGCCCCGGCAAGTGCGACAAGTAATAGGCGCAGACCTTCGGGCGCTTGCTGATCTTGGTCTGAGGGTGTGATCGGGCGTGTCATGTGACCAAAGCCCCGGCGTTCAGACCAGATTCCGCTCTTTGGCGATCATCGCAGCATGGGTGCGGTTACGTGCTTCAAGTTTGCGGCTGAGTGTTTTCACATGCAGCTTGATCGTGACCTCTTGCAGGTCCAGATCACGGGCGATTTCCTTATTGGACTTGCCTTCGCAAACACCCTGCAAGACGGCCGTTTCCCGCTCGGTCAGGTTGCCAACTGTTTTCTCCTGCGCCTGCTGCATGAATTCAAACGGTGCATAGACCTCGCCCATAGCCATGAATTTCACCGCACTGACCATGGATTTGGATCCCAGCGTCTTGGGCACAAAGCCCATTGCACCTGCTTCAATCGCCGCCTGAGCGATTGAGGGGGACGCAGTGCCCGATAAAATAGCGACGGGGACAGTGCCGACCGCGTCTTTCATGCGCTTCAGGCCGGTCAAACCCTTCATGCCGGGCATATCGTAGTCAAGCAGGACAAGATCGAACACGTATTCCCCTGCCACAATTTTCAACGCGTCATCCAACGTGGCGGCCGTATCAACGGCGGTAATACCGTCCGAACCAGTCAAAAACGAAGCAATCGTTTCGCGGACTAGGTCATGATCGTCGGCAACAAGTATTCGCATTCATATCTCCGGTTCCGGTTTCGGCCACTACCGCAAGGAGTATTCGCGCAAAACGGCAACTATTAGTCAAAAATGAAACCCTTTGTGTCAGGGTTTCGTTAATACTTTCTCAAAGAAACCTAACAACCGCTCAACAGCTCTGCGGAGTAGTCACTGTCGCATTCGACCATTGCGACTATCCTTTCGTATAGGGGAAATATGCGAATGCACCCACACTTCAAAGAAAGTGCATGTTAGGACACTCTTAAGAAAATGAAGTACAGCTTTGAAAAGGGCCTCTTATGATCGCGAACCCAATGCCAATCCTTAACGGATTTCTGCTCAGCTGCGGTATCACTCTGACGGCGCAAAGCGCTCTTGCCGAGACATTGCTGACCGTCACCCACAACGAGACTGTCATCACATACGATCTTGCGGATCTTGAAGCGATGGATGCGGTGACAATCGAGACAGAGACAATTTGGACCGAAGGAACGCAATCGTTCACTGGCGTTGCTTTGGCACAGGTTGTTGCTGATCTGGACGTCACCGAGGGAGTCCTCCTTGCCTCGGCAATTAATGACTACACCGTCGAAATCCCTCTGACTGACGCCGTCGAAGGCGGACCCATTATCGCTTACTTTAATAACGGCGCGCCGATGTCGGTGCGCGATAAGGGCCCACTTTGGATCGTCTATCCTTATGACAGTGACCCAAAATATCAGGCAGAAACCATCTATTCTCGCAGTATTTGGCAACTCAATCGCATTGAAACGCGCGACTGATGCCACCCGACGGTCCTGATAAGAAACCTATTCGCGACAAGACCGCCACTCACGGGATGCGTCGAACCAGTTGGTTCGGCGCATTTCTGGCGTTTTGTGTGTTCGCAGCATGTGCAATTGGGATTTACTACCTTAGTGCAGATGCGCGGCGGGAAATAAATGCGTTAGCCACGGCAAATGCGGACAGCACGCAATGGGCGCTGGCCCAATCCGAGGTCGAGCTTCTTGCGCTGCTGAGCGAGACACGACGGGTCGACGCAACGCAGAACGAACAAGTCACGAACGTTCGTCAGCGTTTTGACGTCTTCTATTCGCGCATCAAAACGATGCGGGAAAGTTCCGTACTTTCTGCGCTTCGGGACGATGGATCGACAGGCGCTGAATTGGCGCAAACGGGCGACGTTCTGGACAGCATGATCCCAACGATTGATGGACCAAATGACGCGTTAATTGCAGCGCTCCCCTCCATTGCCACACAATTGGAAGATCTGCGGCCTTCAATTCGCGAGGTGTCGCTACGCGGCGTGACCCATTTTTCACGCATCGCTGACGAACAACGCGCGCGGGTCACCGATGCTTTGCTGCGTTTGGGGCTCCTGACTTTCTTGTTAGTCGCAGCGCTTTCAGTTGCCGTCCTTGCCCTGATCAAATCGTATCGGTCTGCCACACAAGACGGCCGCGAACGGGCCGCTGCGCAAAAACGCCTGGCAGTCATCGTGTCAACCTCCCTGGATGCAATTATCGTTGTCGATCTTGAGGGGCGGGTCATTGAATTCAATGAGGCCGCAGAGAAAATCTTTGGCTACACGCGGGCTGAGATTTTGAACCAAAAAATGTCTGATAAGATTGTCCCGGACAAATACCACGCGGCACATGAAACCGGGATGAACAGATACATCGAAACGCGCGAAAAGCGGGTGGTCGGGCAAGGACGCGTGCAACTTGAGGCGAAACACAAAACTGGGCGTGTCTTTCCGGTCGAACTGTCCATTTCAAGTGCCGAAGGTCCCGATGGCGAAATCTTCATCTCATACCTGCGCGACATTTCTGCCCACGTGGCCAAGCAAGAAGAACTGGTCAAAGCCCGTGATGAGGCCGTCGCAGGCGAACGGGCGAAGGCCGATCTTGTCGCGGTCATGAGCCACGAAATGCGCACCCCCCTGAACGGGATCGTTGGCGCGCTTGAGCTGTTGAAAACAACGGATTTGGACAAGACCCAATCGAACATGACCGACGTCATGGGCACCTCTGCCGGTATGTTGCTGCAACATGTCAACGACGTGCTTGATATGTCGCGCCTCGAAGCGGGTGCCGCCGAGACGATCAAGCGGCCTTTTGACCCAGTGGCTGTTACAAGCGAGCTGCTGGACAGCCTTAAGATGTCCGCCAAGGACCGGGGCAATGTGCTTGAATTGAAAGCCCTTAGCCTAGACTTCAATCTTGTTCTGGGCGATCCAGGGAAACTGCGCCAAATCCTGATGAACCTAATTGGCAACGCGATCAAGTTTACCAAGCATGGGACGATCACCGTCGAAATTGAGCGGCATACAGGCGAAAGCGAATGGGAACTGCGGGTCATCGATGAAGGGCTTGGCATCTCAGATGCTGATCAGGAAAAGATATTTGAAGACTTCGTCACGCTCGATCCATCCTATACCCGCGCACAGGAAGGCACTGGGCTGGGCCTTGCCATTGTCCGTCGTCTCGTTGCGCATCTAGGCGGAGAGATTGGGGTTGAAAGCGCGATAGGAGAGGGATCCGTCTTTTGGGTCAAGTTGCCGACGAACGTCATCGCAGACGCAAATATATCCGGGAAAATCGATCCAACATCTTCCAATCACTCTGACAAGGATCAGCCATCCAAGCCCCTTTCCGTATTACTTGTCGAGGACAACGCCATCAACCGAGTTGTGGCAAAGGAAATGCTGGCAAGGCTCGGACACAGCTGCATCGAGGCCCACAATGGCCTAGAAGCTGTGGAGTTGGCGAAAATACGGCTATTTGATGCGATCCTGATGGATATCAGCATGCCCGACCTCGACGGGGTCGCGGCAACCAAGCAAATCAAAGCAGGGGGCGGTGCAAACGCGGAGACCCCGATTTTTGCCGTCACCGCCCATGCGATGCCCGCGGATGTCGAACGGTTTACGGCTGCAGGCATGCAAGATGTTCTCGTCAAGCCGATTGGTCTGGAGCGTCTGAAAGCGCTCTTGAACGGTCAAAATGCTAGCAGTTTGGGTAACGACGATGAGATACCACTTTGGGACATCACAATCGTAAGCGAGGCTATCGACGCCGTAGGCGTTGAAGAACATGAGAAATTGCTGACAGCGTTTGTTGCCGAAATGGATGAAGCATGTGAGTCGTCATTGTTTTCAAGTGAAATAAGCGACCCACAGCAGGTAAAGGCAGGGGTGCACAAACTCGCCGGATCTGCGTCAATTCTAGGTGCTACGAAACTGAGGCATCTACTCAGTGATATTGAAATGAAAGTATCTGAAAATGATCTCGCTGCAGCGACAAGGTTGATGGCAAGTGTCGCCTCTGTTTGGGAAAAGACACTTGCTGGGCTTCGTGGCATTGAGCTCTAAAGCGGTTTGTATCGGCGATCGGACAAACACCTCGTTTTGGTGCCTTTTCGCCAAGTGACTGACCACCTGCATTTGCCACTTGATAGCAAAGCAATGTCCGCTCTGCTGGCACTTGATCTGGAATTTCGCACCCGCAGCGAAGGTCTTCTTTCCGCCGGCCCTGCCGATCGCGAGCTAGCCACCCGGCTGCTCAAGCTCCAGCCAGTAACGTGTGTAGCGGCGTTCGCCAGTACGCGTCAGGGCTCCGATTTCGACAAGTTCTTGCAGGTCCCTGGTCGCGGTTGCTCGCGAGGTGCCGGAGATCGAAATATAGTTGTCCGCACTCAGGCCACCTTCGAACCCGTCAGGCCCTTCCCGGAACATCCGCTCGATCACCTTGGCCTGCCTTTCATTCAACGCATCTCGATACCGGTCATAGAAATGCGCCTTGGCAATGAAGAAGCCCACACGGTCGAGGGTGACTTGCTGCGCTTCCAGAGCGGCCTCTGCAAACCATAGCAGCCAAGGCGTGACATCCAGCGTCTTCTGGTGGCGCTCAAGCTGATCGTAGTAGGCCGTCCGTTTTCGCTCGATGGTGAAGGCCAGCGCGATCAGGCTCGGTTGCCCAATGTTCTGAGCCAGGGACTTTTCGGCCAGGGCCCGGCCCAAGCGACCATTCCCGTCCTCAAACGGGTGAATGCTTTCAAAGTAAAGATGACTCAGGCCCGCGCGCGTCAATGCTGGCAAAGGCGCTTTGGCAACCTGCCCTGTCCGGTTGAACCAGTCGACGTACCGGTCCATCTCATCCGGAACCTGCGTAGATGGCGGGGCCTCAAAATGTATGACCGGGCGATCAACACGACCCGAGACGATCTGCATGGCGTCTTCATGCCGACGATAGGACCCGATGGCCTCCAGCCGTTTGTCGAAAGACAGGAGCATTTCGTGCCACCGAAACAGCGTGCCATGCCCAAGCGGCTCCGCAAAGGTCGAGTAGACGTCGACCATCATCTCGGCCACGCCCTGTTCTCGAGGCTTGTTTGGGTAGCTGTCGGGTTCTAATCCGAGATGTCTGCGCAGCGAGGATTGCACACTGCGCCGGTCCAGCATCTCGCCTTCAATGGCGCTGGTTTTCATG
>NZ_JBKQXN010000309.1:0-350 GCF_046762905.1 Yoonia sp. R2-816
CAGATCCAACCGGCAGCACACTTTCCCCATAGACACCGCCAACCCCCGCGGCTTCCACCCTGAGAGATTTTTCAACGCGGGCCACCCTTACGGCCAAGCTGAGACCTCGCGCCATGGCCCGCATCAGAAAATCTTCATCAAACAAGACGTTCGCTGCTTTTGCTAGATTGCCGCTTCAAAATGTAATCTGAAGTCAATAATAAAGGAGGCGCCCGGCGCAGATGTGCCGGGCGCTTCAAGTATTGCAGAGACTGTTGCTTACTTGATGGCGAGTATATCGAAGTTGTTGATATTCGCCACCACACCGTCATCCCATCCGCCAGAGACCAGTTCTGAAGCTTTTTTGTTCA
>NZ_JBKQXN010000310.1:0-7714 GCF_046762905.1 Yoonia sp. R2-816
TATCGAAACTATGATCGACGGGAAAGAAATCTGGCAGGTAAAGCTCGTGAACTGAACTTCGCCTGACAGACGCCGCCAGAAAAACGGCCAACTGTCAGATCACATCTGAACTACTACAAATAATGTGTCAAAACGGCCCATAGCGGTCACTGAGCATTAGCCCCCAATGCTGCGGTTGCAGCCCGTATTGCGGACATGGGCTGCGATTGCGACAGCAGGTTACAGATGATCGCACACCAGCCGGGAAAAGCAGGCTATTCCTCAGCGCCTGAAATGGCTTTTCGCACAGCACAAGAGAATTTATCGAGAAGGTCAGGCTTTGAAAGCAGCTCTTCCCGAAGTGTCTTCGGGATTTCAAGTTGAACACCTATTGATCTACTGCCGCGATTGCAGATGTTGTTCTTGTGCTTTCCAGCAAGCTCACCGAACCCAACGGCAGTTTCGAAACCTTTCGACGACAACTCCTTGATGATGGCGTCTCTGCCAGTTGTGTCCAACCCTCCGACATAGATGGTCGCGGGATCATTGCGATCTCCACGACCATGAAAAGCGACTACCACGGAGTGCTCACCGACAATCTCGATTGCTTCGTAATCGTCGTACTTGTGCGACGTCACATGCAAATCGCTGTGAGGTCTCTTTCGAATACCTTCAAATAAGTAGAGCGAATGGTCTTCGCTTGCCACGGCTTTAGCCAACTCAGACGTCCCCGGTTCGATTCTGCCCCCATGAGGGGCCATAATCAAACAATCCGAAGTCCTTTTCACAGCTTGCTTACGATAATCGATCCCGTCTTTCTCGACCTCATAAAGCTCCCCAAAACTAGAATACCTATCTTGTGCCATCATCCACCTTCTCAAAACCACAAAGTTCACACGGAAAACTTTGCAAAGGGCCTTAACGTGTTTCGGGTAGACTTTGAAGGTTGCACTAGATCGGTCCTAGCAATGATCGGACGAGTGCGCGCGGCCCATTGCGGACATTTGCGACCCCGACATGTCGACCATACGTTTTCCCCAACCGGGCATTCGCCTCGGCGATGGTCGGGGCCGCGCTTTAGGTCGCTTTGAATTTTATGCAACGCAGACGAAGCCTCCGCCGCGCACGCGAGGGTTGGGTCAAGAAAGCGCCGCAGATCAAGTCTGATCGGGCAAGTGGTCAGGATGTGTCCCCGAGCGCACTGTCTGAGGATGCAGAAGAGTTTGGAAACTGAACAGCGGCTTCCCTGACTTGAGCGATGCAGAAGCTACTCAGCATTTTGTTTCCCAGCCACGTAATTGTCACTCAAATCAAGGCAAGATTGCTATCCAGTTCTTTACCGCCTCAATCAAAGCCTGAAACTTGCTTGGGTTTAGGACGAAATACCCTCCGGCGGCCGGAATGCCCCACTTGATCGTTGTATCGACCGCTATGTCAGCCTTTTGTCCGGCCCAAACGATACAGGAGCCTAAAGCAGCATCCAGCTTCTCCAATGCTGCCAGCACTAGCGACTTGTCGGGCACCTCTGCTTCGGCTTGTTGAGCAATCTCATCCACCGCCGCCCAAATGATAGTATGGCTCCTCTGCACAGCAGCCGGTAACTCAAACTCCAGCGGCGGATTGTTGCCGCCGATCCCATGACGATTTTCTGCAATCGCTGCGGCACGGTCATTGGCCAAATCAGACAACGATTGCCGAACAGAGAATAGAGCCTCGACTCTCTTAATCTCTTGAGCAACGTGCTCAGCACCCGACCGCCAGTCTTGATCGGACAATGCTAGAGCAATCAAACGGCTCAAATCCCATGGCAAGGGCTTGCCATCGTGAATTGCCCAGAACCACCTGGACCAGAACCCCCATACACTTGGATCCGAGGCAAAGAATTCTTCGAGGTTTGAGTAGTCTTCTACGATACTTGAAGGATGCCCCTCAGAGCCCCACAGCGGTAACCATTCGCTCGGAGATGTTATGTCTGCGGTGGCCAGCTTGCTCGCCCGGTCAGCACCGACCAACCAGGCCAACTCCCAGTAGCCACCTCCAAAGTCCACATGACGCTTTAGCTCTCCAATCTCGACGGTCCAAGTAATGGCATTGCCAATTACGTTTTGGCCGGATTCGGTCCTGAGGGAACCCTTTGGTGGCTGTTGATCTCCGTATAACACCTCACCTTCATGCGGAAAGCGCGGGCCAAGAACTAACTGATCATTGTGAATTTGTTGCGCCGAACCTTTGTAGCCGACAGCACCAAACGCCAGCTTGGCTGACTTTTTGGCAGCCTGCAGGTCGACGCTGCCCACAGTAGCAATGAGCAAGTGGTGTAACAGCCGCAGCACATCTCGTTGGTTGAACGGCCCTTCTCCAATCGCTGCGGGAAATGACCTCAAAGCCATACGTGCGACAAACCAAACCCGAGTTTGTCGATCCTGTTTTGATAGCCAAGACCTAGAGTCTTCTTCATCAACGATCTTAAACACCAAGCATTCCCATCAAAAACCTCGATCAACTCACTTCTGACAGTGCTCCTCAACCCGCCGCCGGAATGCGGCATAGATATCAGGCACGTGATCATCGCTATCTTCGTAGATGGACCGGACCGCTACAAGCAACAACATGGAGCGGTCAGCAGCAATGACTCTATTCAAACTGACGGCCCAAACCAAACCTTGGCCGAGCGATCAATATGCTGCGGTGGGGATAGTCAAACCGGCCATTCGTTGGCGCGGCAAGTGTCGAGCTTTGAGAGCCAAACTTTCTTAGTGACGTCTATTCGATTGACTAGACTTTCGACCACATGCCTATTGCCGTGCGACAAGGTCACTAAGGCGAAAAAAACGCAGATCTCTTGTGAGAGCAGGATCAGCTTCTTCAATGATCTCCAATATCTCTGACAACTCAACAGGTGCGTCTAATGGGGAATTGGGAACGATTGCTTCCATCAGGCTTAGGACCTCTGCTGGGTATTCCTTTGTGAGTGGGGCATCGCCACCGATCTCTTTTGTGAAACGGTACAGCCAATGCGTTTCACCGCTTACAGGAGCTAGAAATTTTTCAACTTCCTTAAGCAAAATTGGAAAGTTCTCACCTTGTGCTTCCAACATAGATACCCACGCTCGAACGGAAGCATTAGTCTGAAAAATTCGCTCACGTGGCCAAACAGTATTGATGAACGGAATTACGTGTTCGGTCCAACCGTCATCATTTTTCTTACCGACCAAACCCAGCCAGTGGATGACTTCGCATCGGGAGGCGTCATTCATACGGCGAAGACAACGTCGGGCGTCTCGCTTCGTAACGCCTTCATCTTTGTCTAAAGCAAAGACTGCCATCCAAGATATCCATTGAGCCGCAATCTTAGCTAAATCCCGGTCCCATTGAAAATCGTATATTTGTGGAAAAAGCTCCAAAAGATGGCTGCGCAAGTGTGTGCGGAGCACCGACGTCGGCACACTGCCAGATGATAGCAATCCGCTCCACGCTGGTTCGCAGGCCATATGATCAAACGCAAACCAAGGTATGACTCTTGTTGCGACCCATTCAGGAGAAACGTGATTTAGCCAATTCAGATCGTGGGTGATGGTTGCCACGGCATGATCTCGACCTTCGTCAGGTGATGTGAGTAACCGTTCCAGCCGTGTTAGCAGGTCGTCTGGAATGCCAGCGCTCGCTTCTGGCTTTCGGTCCGACAATTCTCTTAGCAAAGCGTTTGTCATGCAACCGATGGGGCTGTTGAGTGCGTGGTCGAAAGTTCGTCGCGAACGTTGCTGTATTTCGCCACCGATCGTCACATCGCCAAGTGCGCTCTCCGTGGCATTGGTGTTGGGTTCGAGCAACGCAGACGCGATATGGTCATAGGTTTCCCAAGCCAAATCTCTGTCGAGAGCGAGCAGACTGGTTAAGTGACTTTCAAGCCACCGCCCCAACGTATGACTCAACTCTTGGACTACCGGTGGCGGCAACCGAGATATACGGCGCAAACGTTGTCTTTGTAGACGCACTGTCGTTTCGTCAGGCCACTCGGTTACCAAGTCATTCCAGAATGACGCAGGGTAATCCTTTTTCTTTGCTGCAAGCGACAATGAGATGAGCGCTCTAAGTGGGGCTTCCTTAACGAGGCCACTGAACGGCCTCATATTTGTGCGGCTCCCAAAGTCCCGTTGCAGGTCAGACTTGGCGCGATCTACAACTTGATCGATGGGTATGCTGAGTAGCGCGTCAGGTGTTTCATCAGTGCCGACGCGGTAGACGTTCGATCCATTGAGCGTCAGGTAACTCGTGGCCCAGCCGTCATTCCAGTTCGGAATTGACGTAAGTATAGCGTCCAAACGATCGTTCTGATTATAGACAAGGAGGTTGCCTTGCAGAGTGATCCAACGCGTAACGCGAGCCGCGTATTCGTCACGTATGCTTGGATATTCTTCATCGGACCAATGTGACATCTTCTCAGGGCCGCTAAGTAGCCGGTCGCCAAGAGCAGTACGTTCGGCATCCGAAAAATCATCCCAACGATCCGAAATAAGAAAAAGAAGCTCCCGCCGACTCTCTCTGTCCCAAAAGGCGTCTCTGTCCAGACTCTGGATTTCATTAAATGCATCAGTCGGCGTGAATAGGTCTGCATTGTTTAGTACGTAGAGTTTCAGTTTGCGAAAAAAATATCGATCTGAAATCGGCCAAGCAGAAGCTAGGTTCCGTGCGAGATCAGCGTTGCTGTCCGCTTGGCGGCGAAACAATGTCAGAAACCATTTGATAACCTTGCTCGTTTTTCCCGAATACTCATCCCCATCGGCAAGACGGTCAGGATAGCATGTGGGCGTCTTGAAATATGTGGTCTCAAGGTCCGCAAGCATGCCCGACGCTTGCTTCAAATTCTCGACAAGGGCAGACAAGACTGAAGGCAAAACCTCTTCAGGTACCTCAAGGTCAATGTTGTGCATGTCAGTGAACTTAATTTCAAAAGCAGCGATATTGGGCAGGGACACATCATCCCAACCTTCTTTTGGTGGAGCTACGCCTCGGCTGCCAATGAAAGTGTCCCGTGACAGCAGCGGTGAGGTAAGAGATCGAAAACTTCTGAGGTTTGTAGGTGACCAACCGTCTTTAGCGATGGCATCTTGAAAATCATACCAACCGCCATCCCAGACGCTGTCACGTCGTTCTTCTTGGAACTCAAGGATGAGACGCCATGCCTTTCGCCCATTTGGGTGAAGGCAGTCACCTCTTCGAAGATGCCAGTTGATTTGATCTACGAGGTTTGGGTGTAAACCATTTCGACGAGCGGCCCACCATGCAACAGCGGGGTGATTGAGGCTCTGCGCAATCCATCTTGTAAGATGGTAGAGCCGTGACGGGATCGACTGCCGCCCATACATTTGCCTCCCCGCGATTGCGTGTGAGTCGGCTGGATTGGTGTCTTCACGACGCCAATGCAACATGTTTTCATGTTTGATTTGTGCTTTTGCGTCTCTTTTGTCAGGACGCGCAGGATCATCATCAAGGCCATAGCTCTCGGCGGGATCATATAACTCAGCATCTTTGCCATAACCTTTACTTGGCTCGGCAGCTCGGCTGCTAGCATCAAGAACAAAGACCCATTCAGGATGGGGCGACGGTTCACTGTTAGCGAATAGCTTCGCACCCATCGATGAACGCACAAGATGCGCAACTTGCCCTCGCTGGTAAGCTTCAAGTGAAGATGGCTGCTGCTGAGCCATCGCAGCAACTTTCCGTTTCCACTCACGAGGGTTGTCGGCCCTTTCTGCCCATAACTCCAAGGTGCCCCATAGAACGTCATGCTCCGAATACGGGATTGCCGTTACACCTCGATCCCGCCACTTTGCCTCAACTTGCACACGACTCCCTCTGTCGAATGCAAATAGGTTGGAACGATCGGATGCTTCATCTTGGTTCAAACCCTGCAACAAATATTTCACTGGAGGATCTTCAGCTTGATAGCCGACCAAGACGACCGTGTATGACCTCAACAAGGAACGAACGAATGTAGTAGCCCAACCTTCCGACAAGTATGCCCTGCCAAAATCGGAACTACTGAGAATATAAGGACTTTTTGAGGCTGGACCGTCTTCGCGGCGTCCATGCAGATATGTAATCCCGGTGATTGGAACGTAGCGATCAATGTCAGGAAGAGATGGTGGCACATGGAAATCGGTGTTGGTGTCCTCGCCTCCTTCAAACAAGGTGTCGAAGTTAGTTGTCACGATCTGAGGTCGACCGGCCGGATCACAAGAAATCCTTGAGATCGTCTTGTGATTGTGCCCAACCGCAGCGCCAACAGTTGGGCTTTTTAACTCACCCGCCACCAGCTCATTTACTTCCGTACGCCCATACTCCCTTTGAAGGAGGTGAAATATTCCATCAAGCGAAGCTTGAGGGGGAGGATTCTCGTCAGGTTCCTTTTTCCAATCCAGCCACGGCTGAAATGATGCCATGATATCAGAATCGTCTGGGGGGTCGAAAAACTCCACGATATTTTTTGTGAGCTTGTAAAAGTCAGGTAGCCCAGAGTTCAGAGAAACACCTGCTCCACATAGAAACACGACACGTCCAGTATCACGTCTTTCCAACAAACTATCCGGAATGTTGGGCCCGTCTTTACTAAAGCGCATGCCGCTCCCTTGAGTTGAGTAATTACACCTCGACTATTCGACGATGTGCTTCGGTTCGCAAGTTACTTCTGCTCGAAAGATGAGAGGTTGTACGTCAGCTATTGCGACCAATTGGCTCGCTGCTGCAACCGCAGCGAATGACCGCAATCCGCCCTACCCGGCCGACCATGCACTATGCACCCGGTCCTTCAAGCTTCAACCAGTACCGAGTGTATCGGCGTTCGCCAGTACGCGTGAGGGCACCAAGCTCGACAAGTTCTTGTAGATCTCTTGTCGCCGTTGCCCGCGATGTCCCGGAGATCGAAATGTAGTTCTCGGCGCTCAGGCCACCTTTGAACCCGTCTGGGCCCTCTCGGAACATCCGCTCGATCACCTTGGCCTGTCGTTCCTTCAACGCGTCGCGATGTCGGTCATAAAAATGCGCCTTGGCAATGAAGAAGCCCACGCGCTCCAAGGTAACTTGCTGCGCTTCCAGAACGGCCTCTCCGAACCATACAAGCCACGGTGTGACATCCAGTGTCTTCTGGTGCCGCTCAAGTTGATCGTAATAGTCCTTCCGCTTTCGCTCGATGGTGAAGGCGAGTGCGATGAGGCTTGGCTGGCCAATATTCTGAGCCAGGGACTTTTCGGCCAGGGCTCGACCCAAACGACCATTTCCGTCTTCGAATGGATGGATACTCTCGAAATAGAGATGACCCAGGCCTGCTCGCGTCAATGCTGGCAAGGACTCTTCGTCATCCGGCGCTGTTTGGTTGAACCAGTCGACATATCGGTCCATCTCGCCCGGAACCTGCGCAGACGGTGGGGCCTCAAAATGCACGACCGGGCGATCAAGACGACCCGAGACGATCTGCATGGCATCTTCATGCCGCCGATAGGACCCGATGGCCTCCAACCTTTTATCGAAAGACAGGAGCATTTCGTGCCACCGGAAGAGCGTGTCGTGCTTGAGGGGCTCGGCATGGGTCGAGTATACGTCGACCATCATCTCGGCCACGCCCTGTTCTCGAGGCTTGTTTGGGTAGCTGTCGGGTTCTAATCCGAGATGTCTGCGCAGCGAGGATTGCACACTGCGCCGGTCCAGCATCTCGCCTTCAATGGCGCTGGTTTTCATG